>JAYUIX010000124.1:0-5621 GCA_043765635.1 Sphingomonadales bacterium | reverse complement strand
CAAGGCTGAACATGAAAATCGCCAGAGCAGCGGCCAAGCCCTTGCGGTTTTGCGAAAGCCCCGAAAGGCTTGCGATCTGTTCAACCGCATTGCCATTTTGATCGCGCATTTGCAGCACACAGAGAAAGCAGCCAAGCGTCATCACGACATAAATCGCCATGTATGACATGACAGCCGCCACCCCAGCCTCAGTGCCCGCCGCCAACCCAACAAGCGCGAAGCCGACATTGTTGATCGATGAATAAGCCAACAGCCGCTTTATATTGGTCTGCCCAATCGCGCCAACCGCGCCAAGGATGATTGAGGCAAGTGCAGTAAAAATCACAATCTGCTGCCACGCGTCAGTCGCTGGCCCCATCGCCGATACCGCAACGCGCACCAGCATCGCCATCCCTGCGACCTTTGGCGCGGACGCAAAAAAAGCGGTGACTGGCGTTGGCGCGCCTTCATACACATCGGGCGTCCACATATGAAACGGCACTGCGCTGATTTTGAAGGCAAGCCCTGACATGACAAACACGATGCCGAACAATATGCCGAGCGACATCTCACCCTTCATCGCCGCCGCAACGCCTGCATAACCCGTCGTTCCGGTAAAACCGTAAAGCAGCGAAATGCCGTAAAGCAATATCCCGCTGGCGAGAGCGCCAAGCACGAAATATTTCAGCCCTGCCTCTGCCGAACGCTGATCCTTGCGCATGAAACTTGCCAGCACATAGGCGGCAAGGCTTTGCAATTCGACGCCAACATAGAGCGTCATGAAATCAGTCGCCGAAACCATCATCCCCATTCCGACGGCGGCGTAAAGCACGAGAATGGGATATTCGGCGCGGAGTTTGTCATCCTGCGCAAAGAAGCGCGGCGCGATAATGATCGATACCACCGCCGCAATGTAAATCAGGATTTTGGCAAAGCTGCTGAACGCGTCGGCACTGTACAACCCGTCAAACGCATTGCCACCCGAACCAGCGACGCCGCTCAAACTCAGCGCAGCGACGCCGAACAACGCGCTCGCCGCCCATGTGACAAAGCGCGTGGAGCGGTCTCCCGCATAAGCAGCGACCATTAGCAGCACGAGGCCGCCAACCGACAGGATGATTTCAGGCGCAGTCAGCGCGAGTGAGGCATTCATTGACATTAGTGCGCGCCCCCATGCGCCTTTGCAGCAGCAGCAGCAACCGGCGGCGGCGCGCCAATCGCAAGCTTTGCATCACCTTCGGGCGTTGCCGGTGCGATCCGCGCGAGCAACGTGCCAATGTCACGCCGCATCGGAGCCATAAAGCTTTCAGGATAGACCCCCATCCACAGGACAACGGCGGCAATCGGCGCGAGCAAGAAGAATTCACGCGCGCTAAGATCAAGCATTGCGCTCGCATCAGAGTTTTTAGCCTCACCGAATGCCACGCGGCGATAAAGATAGAGCATGTAGCCCGCGCCAAGGATAATCCCGGTTGTCGCCACTGCCGCGACCCAGCTATTCGCGTTGTAAGCGCCGACAAGTGCTAGAAATTCGCCGACGAAGCCGCTCGTCCCCGGCAGGCCGACGCTCGCCATCGTGAAAAGCATGAAAAACAGCGCATATTTGGGCATGTTGTTCGAAAGCCCGCCGTAACGGTCAATCTCGCGCGTATGAAGCCGATCATAAATCACGCCAACGCACAGGAACAGCGCACCCGATACCAGCCCGTGGCTGAGCATCACCATCATCGCACCCTCAATCCCCTGTCGGTTGAACGCGAACAGACCGATGGTAACGAACGCCATGTGCGCGACGCTTGAATAGGCAATCAGCTTTTTCATATCATGCTGCACCAGCGCAATCAGCGAAGTGACGACGACCGCGACCATCGACAGGCCAAAAATCACCCAGACAAGATCAGCACTCGCCTGCGGGAACATCGGCAGCGAGAAGCGAATAAAGCCGTAGCCGCCCATCTTGAGGAGCACGCCCGCGAGGATCACCGAACCCGCCGTCGGCGCCTGAACATGCGCATCGGGCAGCCAGGTATGGACTGGCCACATCGGCATTTTGACCGCAAAGCTCGCGAAAAACGCGAGCCACAGCCAGCTTTGCGCCTCAACCGGGAAATTATATTCCATCAGCGTCGGGATGAAGGTCGTCCCCGCTTCCTGCGCCATCCACAGCATCGCGATCAACATCAGCACTGATCCGAACAGCGTGTAGAGGAAGAACTTATAGCTCGCGTAAATCCGCTCGGCCCCGCCCCAGATGCCGATGATCAGGTACATCGGGATCAGGCCAGCCTCAAAGAAAATGTAAAACAGGAACAAATCCTGCGCGGAGAATACGCCGATCATCAACGCCTCCATCAGGAGGAACGCCGCCATATATTCGGGCACGCGCTTTTCAATCGCTTCCCAGCTGGCAAGGATGCAAATCGGCATCAGGAACACCGACAGCATGATCAGCATCAGCGCGATACCGTCAATGCCAAGCGCCCATTCAAAGCGGCCAAAAACCGCGCTACGCTCGGCGAATTGCCACTGCGCGCCTTCAAGATCATAATTGGCCCAGAGCATGATACCAAGCGCAAAGGTCAGTAAGGTCACACCCAAGGCGAGTTTGCGCGCAGCCTGATCGGACACGAACAGGCACAGGATTGCACCAAGCAACGGCAGCGCGATCATCGTCGAAAGGATGGGAAAATCAGTCATTACCGCGTCATCGCCCAAGTCGTCGCCGCCGCAACGCCGATCAGCATCACCAGCGCATAGCTCGCCAAATACCCACTCTGGAACCGCGCGGCGAGTTTATTGCCCTCAACCACAAGTTCAGCAACACCGTTTGGCCCGAACCGATCAATCAAGCCCTGATCACCGCGTTTCCAGAAGATCCGGCCAAGTGCAAAGGCGGGGCGGACGAACAGGAAATCATACAGCTCATCCCAATACCATTTGTTGAGGAGGAAGCGGTAGAGACCAGCAAACTGCGCCGTGAAGCGCGCCGGGATGCTGGTGTCCTTAATATAGGCCAGCCACGCAACGGCGAGGCCGATCAGCATGACGATGGTTGCCGAAAGCTTCACGATTAGCGGAACCTCGTGCATTTCGTGCATCAGGTTGGCGTCAAACGCGAGACTTCCGCCCCAGAATGCCGCGCCCTGTTCGGCCTCCAAGAAACTGTGGTGAAACGCGAAGCCGGCGAGCACTGCGCCGCCCGTCAGCACCGCAAGCGGGATCAGCATTGACCACGGGCTTTCATGCGGGTGATAGCCTGCGGTGCCATCATCTTTAGCGTGATGATCACCATGTGCTGCGTGCTGAATATGCTCGGACTGAGACCAGCGTGGCTTACCGTAAAAGGTGAGGAAAATCAGCCGCCACGAATAGAAACTGGTCAGAAGCGCAGCAAACACTGCGACTGCGAAAGCGGTGTAGCCCGAAGTCGTGCCGCTCGCGAACGCAGCCTCGATAATCGCATCCTTTGAATAAAAGCCTGCAAAGCCGAACAGTCCGGCAATGCCCACCCCAGTAATCGCGAGCGTCCCCGCCATCATCGCGTAGAAAGTCAGCGGGATGCTTTTGCGCAAACCACCGTAGTAACGCATGTCCTGCTCATGGTGCATCGCATGAATTACGCTCCCCGCACCGAGGAACAACAGCGCCTTGAAGAAGGCGTGGGTAAACAAATGGAACATCGCCGCGTTGTAAGCGCCAACGCCTGCTGCGAAGAACATATAACCCAATTGGCTACACGTCGAATATGCGATCACGCGTTTGATGTCGGTCTGCGTTGTACCAACCGTCGCCGCGAACAGCGCGGTGGCAGCACCAATATAAGTGACGACATCAAGCGCGACCGGGCTTGCCTCAAACATCGGCGAAAGGCGGCAGACCATGAACACGCCCGCCGTCACCATCGTCGCGGCGTGGATCAGCGCGGAAACGGGCGTCGGCCCCTCCATCGCATCGGGCAGCCACGTGTGTAGCCCCAACTGCGCCGATTTCCCGCACGCGCCGATGAACAGCAGGATGCACAGCAGCGTCATCGTATCGATCCGCATGCCGAGAAAGCCAATCGTTGCCCCCGCCATCGCCGGCGACGCATCAAGGATCACCGGGATCGACACGGTGCCAAACACTAGAAACGTACCGAAGATGCCAAGTGAGAAGCCGAAATCACCAACGCGGTTAACCACAAACGCCTTGATCGCCGCCGCATTGGCCGAGGGCTTGTGATACCAAAACCCGATCAGCAAGTATGACGCAAGCCCTACCCCTTCCCAGCCAACAAACATTTGTACAAGACTATCGGCCGTTACCAGCATCAGCATCGCGAAGGTGAACAGTGAGAGATAGGCGAAAAAGCGCGGCTGACTTGGATCTTCCTCCATGTAGCCCCAGCTATACAAGTGTACAAGACTGGAAACGCTCGTCACGACAACGAGCATTACCGCCGTCAGCGTGTCAACGCGCAGGCTCCAATCGACCACCATGTCACCCGAACGAATGAAATCGAACACGGGCACAACCTCGGCCCCGGCGCTGCCACTCAGATAGGAAATAAAAATTGGCCAGCTCAGCGCGCATGACACAAACAGCGCGCCCGTGGTGACGACTTTGGCGGCAAAATTGCCGATCATCCGATTGCCAAGACCCGCAATGATCGCAGCGAGAAGCGGGAGGAAAACGATGAGCTTGATGGACTCCACGATTAACTCACCCCTTCATCCGGTTGACATCATCAACCGCGATTGTCCCGCGCCCACGGAAATAAATCACCAATATGGCCAGCCCGATCGCCGCCTCGCCAGCCGCAACCGTTAGCACGAACATCGCAAACACCTGCCCCACCAGATCGCCCAGAAACGCGCTGAACGCGACAAGGTTGATATTGACGCTGAGCAGGATCAGCTCAATCGCCATCAGGATGATAATGATATTCTTGCGATTGATGAAAATGCCAAGCACGCCAAGCACGAACAGGATCGCGCTAACCGCGAGATAATGGTTAAGCGTGATCATATTCTTCCGTTCCCCCCGAGCGCAGGCTCTCCTGAGCGACGCCGAAGGGTCGAGGGACTATTTCGAGCGAAGTCGAGAAACCCTAAGCAGGCAAAAGATAACCTCGACTGCGCTCGGCAGAATGTCTCGACTACGCTCGACACGAGCGGGTGGTTGCTATTATAGCCAGTCACAACTTAACCCCCGCACCCACGGGCTGTTTTACATTGCGCGTGGCATCCTCTGGGCGGCGGCGGACTTGATCACCCACATTTTGGAGCCGTAGACCGCCGCGCTCACGGTGGGTGAGGACAACCGCACCAATCAACGCAACAAGCAGCACCAGTCCAGCAGCCTCAAAAATATAAATATAACGACTGTATAATAAGGCACCAATCGCGGTGGTGTTCGATGCACCCTCAACAATTGGCGAAACCCGCTGTGAAAGCGCGATTGGCCCGACACTGCGCGCGCCCTCCGCAATGATGATTTCAGCCGCGAGCACCACCGCGATGACCGCGCCAAACACACCGTAGCGTGCAAATCCTGTCCGCATTTCGGCATAATCAATATCAAGCATCATCACGACGAACAGAAACAGCACTGCTACCGCGCCGACATAAACGATCACCAGCAACATCGCGATAAATTCAGCG
>JAYUIX010000123.1:0-21662 GCA_043765635.1 Sphingomonadales bacterium | reverse complement strand
TTTGAGTCCCGCGCGTCTACCAATTTCACCACGCCCGCAACGCATTTGCTGTTAGCGAAGCCTTTGCCGCTAATCAACTCTATATCACACTCCGCGTTTGCGCGGGTCGGCACCGTGCTGGTTTTGGCCGCTAATTCCAGGCAACAGCATCATGATCAGGAGCGCGCCAACCCCCATGATGAGTGCACCGCTCAACACAAAATCAAGACTGCCGTCGTCGGCAATTGGCAGATTGGCCATCGCCAGCGGGCCATAGCCAAGCAGCAACCACAAGCCGCTTCGCCCCGAGTCATGCAATCGCCGTACGCCAACCGCGATGGTTGGCACCAAAAAAATGATTAGAGTGCAAAGTTCGATAATGCCCATACTGAGCGCAACTGGCGCCACGCCTATGCGCAGCCCATCAAAATAGCGCGCACCGATTTGAAGGAAAGTAACGAATATGACAAAAGCCCAGAATTCGGAACGACGCGCACGCCCCGAAAATGTGGCGTAGTTTCTAAAAGGCCCGATAATCCAGTCCATGCGAATCCCCGGTGAATTTATCTTTAGTTTCTGGGGGATTGGCGGCGATAACTCAAGGCTTCTGCAATATGAATTCGCGAAACAGTGTCAGACGCGCTTAGATCAGCGATAGTACGGGCTACACGCAGGATTCTGGTATAGCCACGCGCGGTCAGCCGCATCGCTTCAGCGGCCTGCGCAAGCAGCCTGCGTCCCGCTTCGTCAGGCGTTGCGACCCGTTCGAGCAGCTTGCCGTCGGCTTCGGCATTGGTGCGCGCGGCTTCATCCTTGTAGCGCTCGGTTTGAATTGCGCGCGCCGCCGCCACACGCGTGGCAACGGCGGCTGATCCTTCGGCCGGCGCTGGCAAAACGAGGTCGGCAGCACTCACAGCCTGTACTTCGATATGCAGGTCAATCCGGTCAAGCAGCGGGCCGGACACCTTTGCCTGATAGTCCGCTGCACAGCGCGGCGCACGCGAACAGGCGAGTGCTGCATCGCCGAGATGGCCGCAGCGGCAGGGATTCATCGCCGCGATAAGCTGCACTCTGGCCGGAAACGTAACATGCGCATTGGCGCGCGCCACGCTGACGGTGCCGGTTTCGAGCGGTTGGCGCAGCGAATCAAGCACTGAACGCTGAAATTCGGGAAGTTCATCAAGGAACAGCACCCCGAGGTGAGCGAGGCTGACTTCACCGGGGCGCACCTTGAGACCCCCGCCGACAAGTGCGGCCATTGAGGCCGAATGGTGCGGGCTGCGAAACGGTCGAGTGCGGATCAAGCGCCCGGCATCAAGCTCGCCCGCAACACTTGCGACCATCGATACTTCGAGCGCCTCAGCCGGGCTGAGTTCGGGGAGTATCCCCGGCAAGCACGCCGCCATCAGTGATTTGCCCGAACCCGGCGGGCCGACCATAACAAGATTATGCCCGCCCGCCGCCGCAATCTCGATCGCGCGCTTGGCGGTTTCCTGTCCCTTGACTTGGGCAAGATCTGGCCCGTAAATAATTGCCGCCGCTTCACCGGGTGCTGGCGCGCTAAGCAGCGACTGACCCTTGAAATGATTGAGCAGGCTCAAGACATCGGGCGCGGCAATTACTTCAATCTCGCCTGCCCAAGCCGCTTCTGTGCCTTGTACTGCGGGGCAAACCAGCCCCAATCCGTTCGTCGAGGCATGAAGTGCGGCAAGCAAAACACCCGGAGAGGCCGCTACGCGCCCGTCAAGGCTGAGCTCACCAATAAAAATATAGGATGCGAGCGTTTCAGCGTCGACAACCCCCATCGCGCCGAGCAAAGCAATCGCGATTGGCAAATCATAATGTGACCCTTCTTTGGGGAGATCAGCCGGAGAAAGATTGATCGTGATCCGCTTGGGCGGCAGCGACAGCCCCATCGCCGAAATCGCCGAGCGGACGCGTTCACGGCTTTCGCCTACGGCTTTGTCGGGCAGGCCAACAACTACGAACGAAGGCACGCCGGGGGCAATATGGCACTGCACCTCAACACTGCGCGCCTCCAGCCCTAAATAGGCCACCGTCATTACGCTTGCAATCACCCGCGCCCCCTGCCCCAAGCGATCATGGGCAAAGCGCCGTTAACCGCAATCCAATACGCTTGGGAAAGCCTGCATGTGCGATTTGCCACAGCCATCATGGTACAGCAGCATTCACTTAATATTCGGGCGACCCAAAGCATTACTGCCAGTATAGGGGCTGGTGCGCGCTTGTCGATTGTGGCTGCTCTGAATTTTATTCGCATACTCTTTCTGCTTTCACCGTTTCTTCTCTCAATCCCGCAAATCGCGCGGGCAAGCGAGGCAAGCGCCTATGCTGCGATTGACGACAGTATTTTCGATACGCCGTCATTTGGAGAAACAGCGCAATTTGGCCCGTTCACCATATTAAATGCAGCCGAGGCGCATTTGAACGGTGCAACCGATGAAGCGACCCCTGATCAGTTTCGCCAGATGATCAAAGCGTATCCGGAGATCAAGCGGATCAGCATGATTGATTGCCCCGGCACTGAAAATGACGATGCCAACCTAGAGGTTGCGCGAATGATCCGTAAAGCAGGGATCAGCACGCATGTGCCTGCCAACGGTTCAGTGCGGTCGGGCGGGGTTGAGCTGTTCCTTGCCGGACTGAAGCGGACTTATGATAAAGGTGCGCAATTCGGCGTACATAGCTGGATTGATGAAGACGGAATGCAGGCGCGTGATGTGCCCGCCAATGATCCGATCAATGCGGCCTACATCAGTTACTATCAGGAAGTCGGTCTGCCACCGCAAACCGCGCGTGCATTCTACGCCTTCACCAACCAAACCGCGTTCGACTCAATCCACTATATGAGTGAGCAGGAACTGGCACGATTCCAGATCACCAACTGAGCCTATCCGTCGATGAACGACGCTACTCGTGCTTGTGAATGTCACAACTCATCACCACATAGTTTCGTATGAAGTGGCTTGACCGATTGCGCGTGCTCAACGCAACTGAAGCAATGCGGGTTGCGCAATTGGTGATCGGCATATTGTTCGTACTGGTGACGCCACTTGTCGGCTTGCTGCCTGGCCCCGGCGGTGTGGTTGTGTTTGGGATCGGCCTTGGCCTGATCCTGCGCAACTCGGCTTGGGCGAAACGGCGTTATGTGGCCTTCAAACGCAAACGCCCCAAAATGGGCGGCTGGGCTGATTGGGGCCTACGCCGCAAAAGCGCCAAACGTCGCGGGCAGAAGGCAAAGTTTGAAAAGCGCCATTAGGATCAGGCGAGTATTTTTCGGAAATAGTCGTAAAGCGCGGGTTCAACACTTTCGGATTCAAGCGTTTTGAAACGCGCGTCAAATTCCTTTGTACGCCAATCGTAATTGGGCTTTTTGTCGACATTCCAGCGTTTTACGAAATCAACAATTGGATGATAGCATTCGGCGGTGTCTTTACCTGCGCTTGGTGCTCTGCTCATCCTGAAAGGGAAAATTGGCCGGTGCCGATCAACGAAAATCATATTTTCTTTGATGCTTTTGCGCAGGTTCTTTTCCTTGCGTGTGCGCCAGTCATTATCAAGCGTGAGGTCAGTCCACGTGTTGATATAGTGCATCATGGTCAGCATCGCGGCTCGGCCCCAAACGGTATTGCCCGTGCCGCCAATATCTGAATGAACGCCGGGCATCCATATCTGGCGATAGCCACACATCCCCTCACCCAATGGGCAATCCATCCGCCCTTCCCATATTTTGGGTTTGAAGAACCGGCGGTCTTCGTCGATTGCGAGGATCTGGATCGCATGCTTGCATCCGCTTGGCACCAGCCCATCGGGAAAGCGGATTGGGTTGAACATTTTCATCCCCTCAATCCCGCCCATCACTGAGTCGAATATACCAATGAATTCGACGCCTGTTTCATGGAGCTCAATATCATCAGGCGCGTTCTTGCGTTCTTGCCACGCCGCGACGACGGCTGGAGCCGCGCGGATATCGCCCGGTTTAAGCAAGCCATATGAACAGATCAGCCCGCAGAGTGCCCGCGCCGCCATCGCCCCGCGCGAGAAACCGAAGATGTAAATTTTATCCTTCTTTTTATCATTCTCTTCGGTAAAATCATAATTGGCGCAGATATTGGTATATTGATCAAGTATCTGAGAATAAATCGAATTACCTGTGATCAGATTGGCCATATCGCGTGTGTCGGGCTGCGATGATATCCCCGAGGTATAAAAGACCACCTGCGGCTTGCCATCCTCGGATGTGTCACGCAATTGGAGGAGGTAGCCAAGCTCATACACATTCGAATAGCTCATATATCCCGCTGCCTGCGACGCCGATACCATCGTGCCATCAATGAGTGAAATCAGATGTCGGCTCATATCGATCCCCTGGTTACACCAAGACGCACGCCAACCTATTTGCTGATATTAGCACTAATTACACGTGATGGCCATCACCCTATCAAGGTGGGCCACTAAGGGATAAGCCATTGTCCGCTCCAACCTTCGGACTGGTTCGCAAACCGCGCGCGGACATGGCCGTCGTGCGCAAGATACAGCCATTCAAGCGTGTCAAGCGTCACCATCAGCACTGCAAAGTTAATGCGGCCAGCCTCTGTTTCGCTGCGCTCAGGTACACGCGATTCAAGCGACGCGGGCAATCCTGATATCGGTTTGTCTGTCGCAGTACCGGGGCCGTACCGCGTCAGATAACAGCGCCTACTGCTCGGCGATGAGGCAAGCCATGCGGCATCAGCAGCATCGCCTTCTGCTTCAACTGTGGCCGTCCCACTTGCCCGGATTTGAATTTTGGCGGCAGGATCATAGCCGAGCACACTGACCCGTGCGCGCGTCCCAATCTCGCCGACTTTGGCCGAACGCAGATCAGTGTGAAACCGCATGGTCGCGTCCGCCTCAACACATTTGCGAAGCACCATTACACGTTGTTGCGGCAGCCCTTTAGCATCAACGCTTGCAACAACTGGCGTATGAAATGCCGAACGGCGATCAGCCCCGCCGCGCACGAGCCGCATCCAGATGTCAGCCAACACCGCATCAAGCGTGTCGGGTTTAACTGCTAATGTCATTATTCAAACCGCTCCGCACGCCAATTACAATGAGCCATTGGCCAATAAAGTAAAGCAGCCATATCGTAACGCCGACCGTTACAGTATCAGCCAGTGGCCCCAATCGCGCAAAAATCAACAGATCCGACGCAACGAACATCATCGCACCAATACCAGTGCGATAACGCGGGAAATGGCTCGTCCAAGCCATTGCCGCCATGGCTGAGAGCAATAGCGCATATACCGCTAGCCCCAGTGCTGTGCTGCGGTCAGTCGGCAGCATGTAAGCGGTGATCACCGTCGCTGGAATGATCAAGACCGCAAGCAGGCGCTGGCTCACCGTCAAAGACGCACGGCGATTGCGCGCATAAAGCCAGATCGCGATTACATGCCCTATCGCGAAGGCTACCGCACCCGTCATCAACCCCGCAGTTTCAAGCAGGACATCGCCCGACGCACCAAACGCCATGACAGCGGCAAGCATCCAGCCATCCTGATCACGCGCCTGTGATGCCGCCCAGAGTGCCAACAGACTAACCCCGGCTCCTTTCCATAACGTCATGACAGCAGGGCCAAACCCAAGCCCCCAGATTGCGACGTAGCTTAATCCAGCGACCACAGCCGCGCGCAACAGCCAGGGTGTCAAAGTTTCGCGATATTCCATGCCTATGCCCTCTCGCCAAAGACTTAAAAAAGCCATAACGGTTTGGCGGGTGACACAGCAAATACATATTATCGGTGGCGGCCTCGCGGGTGCTGAGGCGGCATGGCAGCTTGCAGAGGCGGGCATTACTGTGCGCCTGTCCGAAATGCGCGGTGTGGAAGGCACAGCCGCGCATAAAAGTGATGATCTTGGTGAACTGGTGTGTTCAAACTCATTCCGTTCGGATGATGCGAACAGCAATGCCGTCGGTCTGCTCCATGAAGAAATGCGGACGCTTGGTTCGCTTATCCTGCGTGAGGCTGACAAGCACAGGGTGCCAGCAGGTTCAGCGCTTGCGGTTGACCGCGACGGCTATGCGGCGGGCGTAACAACAGCAATTGCGGCGCATCCCAATATTACGCTTGTCCGTGAACGTATTGACGCTTTGCCTGACGGCCCCGCAATCATTGCCACCGGGCCGCTGACAGGTGCTGCACTTGCCGATGCCATAGCGGCAGAAACGGGTGAAGATGCACTCGCCTTTTTCGATGCGCTCGCGCCAATTGCCTATCATGAGTCGGTCAATATGGATGTCGCATGGATGGCGTCACGCTGGGATAAGGGCGACACCAAGGACTATATCAACTGCCCGATGGACAAGGAACAATATCTCGCGTTCCACGCTGCACTCATTGCTGGCGAGAAATCTGAATTTAAGGAGTGGGAGGCCAACACGCCGTATTTTGACGGTTGTATGCCCATTGAAGTCATGGCGGAGCGCGGGATCGATACGCTGCGTTATGGCCCAATGAAGCCAGTTGGCCTTGATAATCCCAAAACCGGCCGGTGGCCCTATGCTGTTGTTCAATTGCGCCAGGATAATGCGCTTGGCACACTTTGGAATATGGTTGGCTTTCAAACCAAGCTCAAACATGCCGAGCAAGTGCGCGTCTTCCAGATGATCCCCGGCCTTGAAAATGCCGAATTTGCGCGGCTTGGCGGGCTGCACCGCAATACTTTTATCAAGGCACCCAAACTGCTTGATGGCTCGCTTCGGCTGGCCTCAAAACCCAACATCCGCTTTGCCGGGCAAATCACCGGTTGTGAGGGTTATATTGAGAGCGCCGCGATTGGGATGCTCGCGGGGCGTTTCTGGGCGGCGGAATTTGCAGGCCGAGCGCTTCCACCGCCTCCACCAACAACCGCGCTTGGCGCGCTGCTTGGCCATATCACTGGCGGCGCAGAAGCTGAAACCTATCAACCGATGAACGTCAATTTCGGGCTGTTCCCACCGCTTATGGAAAAAGTCAAAAAAGCCGATCGCAAGCGCGGCTATACTGATCGCGCCCGCACTGATTTGGCGACATGGTTGGCGTAAATTAACCCGTTCATGTCGAGCGAAGTCGAGACACGTTGGCTTATGCGTCTCGACTTCGCTCGACATGAACGGATGTTAAGTCTCGCCCTCCTCCTCACCTACAGGCGCGATGCGTAACGGCGGCGGGCAATTGGTTGATTTGGGCTTGGCACGCAACACACGCGTCGTCATAAACTCAGCAGGTGTCAAAACGCCCGAGCGATCTTTATCAGCCCCATTGAATTTGGTGATCGTCTTAACCGCATACTCATCAAATGACAGCTTGCCATCGCCGTTGACGTCAAGTTTTGCATAGGCCTTGCGCCGTGAGAACAGATATTCCGCTGCCGCGACCCCGCCGTTCTTATCGCGGTCATAACGGCTAAAGCGTTTTTCTTCGCGCGTTTTTTCGCTCGCTTGCGGCGGGTCAGTTACATCAAGCAAGCCAAGCGACGCTTCCGCACTGGCGGGCGGCGGCGCAATCTGCCCCGCATCGGCCTGCGACCGCCAGACGAATATCCCCGCCGCCATCATCAACAGCGCTGATGCCACCCCTGCCAGAAATCGTCCCATCGCGGCTTTGGCCCCCATTGTACAATTACGACAGGCTAGCGCTTAAATAAGGTAAAGCCAATGGCCTGAATAATACGGTGGGGTGATCCCGCCACCCGCTGCTGATCAATCGCACGCTGGCAATCAGCCTCGGCAAAACGGGTGAGGATTGCAAGCGTGCGCATCGGCTTTGGCAGGCGCGCGGCAACTTTACTGCACAGATGATCGCACGCGAGCACTAGCGCACGCGCCGCAGTGTCAAAATTTGAACAGTGCCGCGCGAAATCTGTCAACGCCCAGCCAATTCCAGCGTCATCACTGATCGCCGCGCCGGAAAGTTGCGCTGCAACCTTGAACAATCCCCCACCGCGCAGACGCGCATATTCCATCAGCGTGGCATCATCATAAGGCGGATCATCAAGCAATACTGCCCATCCGTCGATAACTCTCGTCAGCGCCGAAACGCTGACGTCATGGCTGCGGATCATCGCTTGAAGCGCCGCAATCACTGGCTCACGCGCGGTCGTTTGCTCAAGCTGATCACGCCACCAGGCAAGACGAATCTGGATCAGGCCAACCTCACTGGTTGCCCTAAACGCCTGACCAAGCGCGGCATCAAAGCCCAGCAACGCTTCATAATGTGCACGCAATTTCGCGGGCGCATAGGCAAGCGCAAGTTGTGCATCCGGGCCAATCATCAGCGCGCCATAGCAGCACTGGCGTCAAAAATATGACGAATTTCACGTTAACCTCGTCGCTTCAGCGGGCATTATCCGTTTTTACCGCAATGGCCGATCACAAGATTTTTTCGTCCGGGGTCAGATTGCAATGAATGAAATTGAGCAGAAGTCGGCGGCAAAGCCAGAATTGAGCTTTCTCGGGCGCTTGCGCAGCGATGTCGCGGGCAACACCTTGATGCTCGTTGCAGGCGCAATCCTCCCACTGACCGCGATGATCGGCGCTGGCGTTGATATGAGCCGCACCTACTTGGTCAAATCACGCTTGCAGCAGGCGTGTGACGCTGGCGCTTTGGCGACACGCAAGAAAATGGGAGGTAGTTCAACACTCTCCGCTGATGCGCAGACGCTTGGTTCAACCTTCTTTGCCAACAACTTCCCAACAGGAACTTTCGGTACAGGTACACCAACTTTTACAACAGCGCTTGATGCAGACGGCCAGATCACAGCGAATGCAGCCGTTCGCGTCCCGCAAACAATCATGACCGTGTTTGGCAATACCTTTACCGATCTCACCGTGCGCTGTGATGCTAAATTAGAAGTTGCGAACACTGACGTAATGTTTGTACTCGACGTCACAGGGTCGATGGCAGATTGCCCAGATGGTTCAAAATGCGGCGGTGGGGCGGGGTCAAAAATTGCGTCACTGCGTACAGCCGTTGTAAAATTCTATGAAACGCTTGAAAATGCCTCGGCCGAAACTTCGCAGTTACGCTTTGGCTTCATTCCCTATTCCACAACAGTGAACGTCGGCGATTTGCTGCCCGCATCATCGATTGTAGACACCCATAGCTATCAATCGGTCGTCGCAAATATGACCACTCAAGTATTCTTGGCAACATATGGAACACCCACGACCAAGGACAAACTCGAAGTTTTTAGCAGCGGCGCATCCATTAGACAGGAAGATTGTGCTAAATATGGCGTCAATCAAAATTTTAGTGGCACGGATAACAATGGTAAAAATTATAGCTTTACAGGCGGATTAAATCCAATTTTCAGAACAAGTGCGAGACCGCCTAGCGCTACTAGTACACGACGTTATAATAATAATCCTACCGATGGCAATGATCGTGGATATTCTGGAGCACCAGACACATCGGGAACTTTTCAAAGCTGTCGTCGATATTATACAGACGCGCCAGCAACATATACAACTGGATTTGCTTTGAAAGACTATACCTATAAACCACTTTCTCAAAGCGTTAGCGGATTCAAAACTGGTTCTACCATTACCCTTGCCAAGACTGGGCCAATGTTTAACGCTGGTTATCCATCTGACTTGGCTTTGAATGGGTATTCACCAGTTTCAAAATCCTATGATCTTAGGGAGCTTGCCACCTTATCAACTGCACGCACAGCAAATGTCGATACAAAATGGAATAAATGTATCGAAGAACGTGACACACTAGCAACGGGAAGCGTTGAATTCACGGGGCCGACAGACACATATAATCCGGCAGGGATGCGTGATCTGCAAATTGATCAGGCGGCCGTAGATAACGCGACCAAATGGCGACCTATGTGGCGTCAAATATCACGCTTACGTAATGGTACAGCCGAAGAAACCAGAACTGACTTGCCTGATGAAAATAATGTTGGTGCACCGTGTCCAGCGGCTGCGGCCAAGCTGGCCACCCTCAGTAAAGCCGAAGTTCAAACCTATGTTGATAAGCTGATACCCACTGGCAATACATATCATGATGTAGGCATGATTTGGGGTGCCAGACTGATTTCACCGACTGGTATGTTCTCCAGTGAAAACACTGTTGGCGCCAATGGCAAGCCAATCGCACGGAATATTGTTTTCATGACTGACGGCCAGTTATGCCCCAATACAAGCGTTTACACATTCCAAGGCATTGAACAGATTGTGAGACGAGTAATTGGTGCCAGTGGAGATGCTTCAATCTCAGGCTGCTCCGGAACTGCGACAGATCGTCATAACAAAAGATTCCTTGCAATTTGTGAGGCTGTTAAGAAGGGAATGGATATCAAGGTATTCACTGTCGCATTTGGAACTGGCAAAACAACTGAACTGACATCATGTGCTGATGTTGACCAAGACTTTCTTGCTGATGATGAAGATGAATTGGTTGATGCGTTTCAAAGCATCGCAGCTAAAATCGCATCATTAAGGCTCTCGAAATGACTTCAGGCAAGTTAAAATCGCTACTTCGCAATACGCAAGGTGTCACTATAATTGAATTTGCCTTCGCAGCACCTGCTTTATTGCTGCTTTTGTTTGGCTTTTTTGATTTTGGTTATCGCGCTTATGCGCTTTCGGTTTTACAAGGAGAAGTGCAAAAGGCAGGCCGCGATAGTACGCTTGAAGGGGCTGGCGGGGCAACCGCAAGCATCGATGCCCGCATCAAAACAACGGTTCAGCAAGTGGTCAAAAACGGTGTATTTGTTTTTGACCGTCGGGCCTTCGTGTCTTTCACCCGAGCCGGGGAAGCTGAAATTTTCACCGATGCAAACAGCAATGGCACACGCGATTCAGGTGAGTGTTATCAAGACGAAAATGGCAGCGGATTCTGGGAAGATAATGCTGGTGTTATTGGCCAAGGTGGCGCGCGTGATATTGTTGTTTATGAAGTTACTGTGACATTCCAAAGGCTTTTCCCAATGGCTGGCTTGCTCGGCCTACCAAACACACAAAGTATTAGTTCAAGCTCAGTGCTGCGTAATCAGCCATTTGGAGATCAAACTATTCGCCCGATTGTTTCAAGGTGCAACTAATTATGACAAAACTTAAATCACTGAAAAGTTTTTCTCATCGCCTGCGCCATGATACAAGTGGCCTTGCACTCGTTGAATTTGCTTACTCGCTGCCACTTCTGCTTGGCCTTGGAGGCTATGGAATCGAACTCGCCAACTTAGCGAATACGAACGTGCAAATCAGCGTGGCGGCTACGGCCTTGGCTGATAATATGTCCCGGATTGGCCTTGAAAGCGTTCTATCAACTGTGCAAATCCGCGAGTCTGATGTGAATGACAGCTTCATTGGCTATATCAAACAGACTGAAGGTCTAAATGCGACTGTTAATGGGCGCGTAATTCTCTCGAGCCTTGAACGCAATAAAGATGGTGGCAATTGGATCCATTGGCAGCGCTGTGTTGGCACAAAGAATGTTAATTCGAGTTATGGCGCGGAAGGCGATGGTATTACAGGTACATCACTAACTGGCATGGGGCCGGCTGGCGCACTTGTTACGGCACCTGACGCTTCGACGTCAGTGATGGTTGTCGAAGTCATCTACGACTACAGATCACTATTTGGAAATGTATATTTTCCGCAACGAACGATTAAATATCTTGCTTCATTTGTGGTGCGTGATGATCGCGATCTCAGAGATATTTACAATCCATCGCCCTCAGCAACCAAATATACCTGTGATCGCCGCACCGCGACCTGATCAACGATTGCACGTCCGCTTTACCGCCGCCACGATCCTCGGCACGTCAACAATCGCGATTTTTTCGAGGTTCGCGGCGTAGGGCAGCGGGACATCTTCATTGAGAACGCGGGCGACCGGCGCATCAAGATCATCAAAGCCGTGTTCCATGCAGACAGCAATAATCTCGCTTGCAATTGAGCAGACCGGCCAGCCTTCCTCAACCACAACCATGCGGTTGGTGCGCGACAGGCTTTCAAGTACGGCTGCGGTATCGAGCGGGCGCAGCGTGCGCAGGTCGATGACTTCGGCGTCAATCCCTTCGTCCGCCAATTGCTCGGCAGCTTGAAGCGCCAGGCCAACGCCGATCGAATAGCTGACAATCGTTACATCCTTGCCGCCACGCATCGTCCGCGCCTTGCCAATGGGCAGCGTTACATCGCCAACGGGCACATCAAAGCTACGCCCGTAAAGCAGCTCATTTTCAAGGAACACCACGGGATCAGGGCATTGGATTGCCGCGCGTAGCAGTCCTTTTGCATCCGCTGCGTCATATGGCGCGATGACGATCAGGCCTGGGACACTGGCGTACCACGGCGCAAAATTCTGGCTGTGTTGCGCACCCACGCGTGATGCCGCGCCATTGGGGCCACGGAACACGATTGGGCAGCGCATTTGTCCGCCTGACATATAGTTGGTTTTCGCGGCAGAATTAATGATGTGATCAATCGCCTGCATCGCGAAGTTAAAAGTCATGAACTCAATCACCGGACGAAGCCCGCCCATTGCGGCCCCGGCGCCAATCCCGGCAAACCCGTATTCGGTAATCGGCGTATCAATGACGCGGCGCGGGCCAAATTCATCAAGCAGCCCTTGGGTAACCTTATACGCACCCTGATATTCGGCAACTTCCTCACCCATCACGAACACCCGGTCATCAGCGCGCATTTCTTCAGCCATTGCGTCGCGCAGTGCCTCACGAACAGTGGTTTTTACGGTTTCGCCGTTTAAGGTAGGTTGAGGGCTTGACGCTGGAGGGGGCGCTGCCACGAAAACTGCGGGTGCGGGTGCGGGTGCGGGTGTCTCGACTACACTCGACACAAGCGGTTTTGTGGGTGCGGCTTCCTCGTCATCACCACTAATCCGGGCAATCACAGTGCCGACCTTAACCCCTTCGCTGCCTTCGGCGACCAGAATCTCGGTGACAACACCTTCATCAATCGCTTCAAATTCCATCGTAGCCTTATCGGTTTCGATCTCAGCGAGGATATCACCTGATTTCACACTGTCGCCAGCTTTTACAAGCCATTTGGCGAGCGTGCCCTCCTCCATCGTTGGCGAAAGTGCGGGCATTTTGAGTTCGATAGCCATCAATATTGCCCCACCAAAACATCAGTATAAAGTTCATGCGGTTCCGGCTCGGGCGAAGTTTCAGCGAAATCAGCGGCTTCGGCAATGATCTTGCGAATGTCCTTATCAATATCCTTGATCGCATCCTCGCTAATGCCAGCCTCGGCCATGTCCTTCTTAAGCCCCTCAATCGGATCGGATTTTTCGCGCACATCCTGCACTTCTTCACGACTGCGATATTTCGCCGGATCAGACATTGAGTGACCACGGTAACGGTAGGTCTTAAGTTCCATCAGCAGCGGACCATTGCCTGCCCTGACAAACTCAAGCGCCGCCTCAGCAGCACCCCGCACTTCAAGCGCGTCCATTCCGTTGACCTGCATCCCCGGAATGCGGAACGAGTCGCCCCGGCGGTGGAAGTCGGTTTCAGCGCTGCCCCGCGCAACCTTGGTGCCCATCGCGTAACCATTATTCTCAATGACGAAGATGATCGGCAGCTTCCAGAGCGCTGCCATATTGAAGCTTTCGTAAACTTGGCCTTGGTTGGCCGCACCATCGCCAAAATAAGCTAGGCAGACGCCGCCATCGCCAGTATATTTGTGGCCAAACGCAAGCCCCGTCCCAAGCGCAACTTGAGCACCGACAATGCCGTGGCCGCCGTAAAACTTATGATCGGTTGAAAACATGTGCATCGAGCCGCCCTTGCCGCGTGAAATGCCTGCCGCCCGCCCGGTAAGCTCAGCCATGATCAGATTTGGATCAATCCCGTAAGCGAGCATATGGCCATGATCACGGTAGCCCGTGATCACGCTATCCTTACCAAGCTCAAGCGCGGATTGCAGCCCCACCGCAACTGCTTCCTGCCCGATATACAAATGGCAAAATCCACCAATCAAACCGAGGCCGTAAAGCTGCCCGGCGCGTTCCTCAAAACGGCGGATCAGCACCATTTCCCGATAAAAACCGAGAAGCTCATCCTTACTAGCCTTGTACCGCTTCGGCATGCGCGGCGTATCAGGCAAATCAGGAGTGGGAGTTTTGGCCAAAAGTCGATCCTTCCGCTACGTCAACACGGCTACACTGTGCACAGTCTATAGGACGCAAGCGACGCGATGCGCAATCACCAGAGCGGTGAAAAAGGCTTACCCGATCGGGATGATCACTTCATCGGGGTGGGTAAGGCCAAGATCGCGCCGAACAAGCTCATCAACCATGTCAGGATTGGCATGTCGCGGATCAAGTAACTTTACCCGGTTGGCAAGCTCGGCCTTTTCCTGCTGCACTATGACCAGCTCAACCTTTCGCGCTTCATAGCGCTTGCTGTAATCGCCCCAAGCCAGCACGCCGTTCGAACCGAACAACGCGTAGCTTCCGAAAAAAGCAATGATCGTAAAAGCGATTGCGGGCAAAAACGCTGAACGCAATAATAAGATAAGTTTTTTGGCCTGCTTCATGGGCAACGCTTGAATCACAAGCGACTTGGCGAATCAACCCCTAAAGCGCACAAAAGCTTCGCGTCCAGCATATTTAGCAACACCTGCCAATTCCTCTTCAATGCGGATAAGCTGATTATATTTGGCGAGCCGATCTGAACGCGCCAGACTTCCGGTCTTGATCTGTCCGCAATTGGTCGCGACCGCGAGGTCAGCAATCGTCGCATCCTCGGTCTCGCCTGAACGGTGTGACATAACCGCTGTATAGCCAGCGCGGTGCGCCATATCGACCGCCGCAAGCGTTTCAGTGAGCGTGCCAATCTGGTTGACCTTGATCAGGATCGAGTTGGCCAGCCCCTCATTGATCCCGTCACGCAGTCGCACGGGGTTTGTGACGAACAGATCATCGCCGACAAGCTGAACGTTCTTGCCGATTTTCTCGGTCAGCAGCCTCCAGCCCTCACGGTCATCCTCACCCATCCCGTCTTCAATCGAAAGGATTGGGTAGCGCGCTGCAAGGTCAGCCAGATAATCAACCTTTTCCGCCGAGGACAGCACCCTGCCCTCACCCTCAAGATGATAGGCACCGTCCTTGAAATATTCAGTCGCCGCACAGTCAAGCGCGAGCATGACATCGTCACCGGGGCGGTATCCCGCCGCCTCAATCGACGCCATAATGAAATCAAGCGCTTCGGCAGGCGAGGCAAGGTTGGGGGCAAATCCGCCCTCATCACCCACAGCGGTCGCCAAGCCCTTGTCGTGAAGCTTTTTCTTGAGCGTGTGGAAAATTTCCGACCCCATCCGCACTGCGTCAAACAGGCTTTCAGCTCCGACGGGCATCACCATGAATTCCTGAAAATCGATTGGATTGTCAGCATGTGCGCCGCCGTTGATGATGTTCATCATCGGCACAGGCAGAATGTGCGCCGAAACGCCGCCGACATAGCGGTAAAGCGGCAACCCGCGCGAATCCGCGGCGGCCTTCGCCACAGCAAGACTGACACCAAGGATTGCATTCGCGCCCAGCCGCGCCTTGTTCTCGGTGCCATCAAGCGCGATCATCGCGCCGTCAACCTCACCTTGATCTTCGGCCTCAAGCCCGCGCAGCTCATCGGCAATCTCACCGTTGACCGCGTCAACCGCCTTCCTCACGCCCTTGCCAAGGAAGCTTCCCGGATCACCGTCACGCAGCTCAACCGCCTCATACGCGCCCGTTGATGCGCCCGATGGCACCGCCGCGCGACCAAAACTGCCGTCCTCAAGCATCACATCAACCTCAACCGTCGGGTTGCCGCGACTATCAATAATCTGACGGGCATGGATATCGAGGATCGCGGTCATTATATAGGCTCCCAGAAGGATCGGTGATAATGGCGATGCCCATATCGGCGTTCAAGGTTTGAAGCAACTTTCTGCGCAGGAATGCGTTTATGTCTGAAAGGAATTGATCATCATGGCCGAAAAGAAAACAACAGCAGCTGCGCCTGCTAAACGGGCAAGTCCAGTCAAGGCAAAAGCCAAAACCACGCCAAAGCCAACCACAATGCTCTCAACGGCCGTTGGCGAAACGCTGCGCGATCAGGCGGGTTCGTTTAAGGATAAAGCAGGCGATAAGGCACGCGAATATGCCAACACCGGCAAGGATAAGGCGACTGACCTGCTTGATAGTCTGTCGCAAACCGTTACTGATCTCGCAAAGAGCGTGGATGAACGGCTTGGCACATCATACGGCGATTATGCGCGCAAGGCTGCCGACGCGGTGTCGGGCGCGGCGGGCACACTTAAAGACAAGGATATTGATGATCTTGTCGCGGACACCCGCGAGTTCGTCCGCAAGCAGCCCGCGATTGCAATTGGTGCGGCAGCAGCGGTTGGTTTCTTGCTGACTAGGCTGGTCAAAGCGGGATCAAACGACCGTGATGATGCCTAAGCCATTTGCCTGATCCAATCATGAGTGACGCTGAGCCGCCGATTGACGCACAAGAACGCCCAGCTCTTTCGAGTCTGCTTGTCGAACTAATGCATGACGCGCGCAGTTTTGCGACCGCTGAGGTCGAATACCTCAAAGCACAAGCAGGCGAACGTGCACATTTTGCGGTGCCGGGGCTGATCATGATCGGCGTCGCGATTGCGTTTGCGACAGGCATTCTCACGGCTCTGCCAGTGGCGCTGATTTGGCTGCTTGCTCCGATGATTGGGGCTGGCTGGGCGGTTCTGACAGTTACATTGAGCGGGCTTGCGCTAGCGGCCTTGCTACTAAAACTGGGTACGCGCCGCATCAAGGCTGTCCTCAAACGGCCCGAAGATCGGTGAGCGAACTTGATGATCGCAAGGCTGATGCAGCGGCCAGCAAGTCACGTCTGATAACGCGCATTAATGAGCTTCGCGGTCGCGTTCAGCCCGCTTCGCTTATGACTGATGTTAAAACAACCGCGCGCAAACACGCGGTTGATGCAGCAACGGCGGCAGTATCACAGCGCAAAGCCCGACCGGTCATTGCTCTGGGTGCCATAGCTGCCGGATTGGCCTATCTTTTTCGCAGACCCTTGTTAAACGCGCTGGCAAAGCGCCTCACACCGGAGAAAATCGATGACTGACAGCCTCAAACCCACCGGCGAAGAGCTTCGCAAGAAAGTGGCTAATGCTTATGGCAGTGGCAAAGAAAAGGCCGAAACCGTAGTGAAAGCTGTTCGTGAAGGGTCGGCCAAAGTCACTGGCTCAGCCAAGACCAAGACCAATGAGGGCCTTGAGAAAAATCCGATTACCGCACTTGTTGGCGGGCTTGCGATTGGCGCGATTGCAGCGGCTTTGCTACCAAAAACGAAACGCGAGAGTGACTTGTTAGGCAATGCCAGCAACAAAGTTCGCAGTAGCGCGAGTGCCGCTGCAAAAGCGGCGCGCGATGCGGGCAAGGAACAGCTTGATGCGCTTGGCCTCAATAGCAGTGCCGCGAAAGATCAGCTTCGCAGCGTAATCGACAAGATTGGCCAAGCCGCCGCAAGCGCATCAAAAGCGGCAACCGACACAGTCCGCAAAAAGCCTTAAACGATGAGCAATCTTCATCTCGTTTTTGGCGGGCGTGTCGATGATCCGCGCACACTTAATTTTGAGGATCTTTCATCGATCCACATCGTTGGCATGTTTCCCGATTTCAAAAGCGCTGAAAAAGCATGGCGTGCGGCGGCGCAAAAGACTGTTGACGATGCCGAGATGAAATATGTCGTCGTCCACCTCCACCGCTTGCTTCAACCCGATATGATTGAGCGAAACACCTGAATTAACGACATTTGTTCACGTTGCCGTGTCTTACTGTCCCAAAGCAGGACATGGCCATAATTATCCTGAATAAATGACAGTTAACGTGTCATAAACACTTGCTAACGCCTCATTAACGGGTAGAATCAGTCGCAATCGGTCAAACCGAAAAGTCGCCCCATATCCCTGAAAACAGGGATATTTTTTTATTTTCCAATTGGGGATTGTATAATGAATTTCATGAAATCAATCGCGCTAGCCGCACTGGCCGCAAGCGCACTTACATCTGCCGCAAATGCAGCGACAGTCACGTTCAGCACGCGTGCAGCGTTTCAGTCGACACTGTCGCGCTCTTTCACGGATACCTATGACACCACACGTGGCTACCAGCCTGGTTTTTCGATCACAGCTGATGCGCCTTTTTCAGCAATCGTTGGGCAAACACGCTACCAAACAACAGGTTTTCAGAATCTAAACATCATTCAGGGCAATGGCACTTATTGTGCAGGCTGCAACGGCAGCTTCAACCTGTTCTTCGATGCGACGACTTTTGGTACAGCCAACGGCGTGCAGGCAGTTGGCTTTGATGCACCGCTTAACCAAGGTTTTGACGCGCTTGTGACCTTCGGCGACAATACAAATCAACTTTTTGCTATCCCTGTCACCAACGGATTGGCCAGCGTGTTCTTCGGCCTGACATCAGACAAGTTGATCAAATCGATCGCGTTCGGTCCCGGTGGTCAGCGTACACAAAGTGTTTCGTTCGTGCTTGACAATCTAACAATTGGTAACGCTGTTCCTGAACCAGCGACATGGGCAATGATGATCGTTGGCTTTGGCCTCATCGGTGCCGCAGCACGTCGCCGTCAGAGCGTTCGCACTGTAACTGCATAATTTTGATTAAGGGGGTGGCGTTTCGGCGCTGCCCCTTTTTTTGAAGGCTAATTATGCGTCGCGGTAGCGCATGGCGAGCAAAGTCCGCGCGAACATCAGCCCGGCGAGAAAACCGCCAATATGTGCGGCAACCGCGATATTCTGACCCGTGGTCAACAGCGCAACGCCAATCAACCACTGAAGCGCTGTCCACGCGACGGCAAGCCATAACGCATGAACATAATGCGCCGGGATCGGCCCAATCCGCCGCGCGCGACTGCGGCTAAACAGCATTGCATAAGCACCAACCACTGCTGAAATCGCGCCGCTCGCGCCGATCATCGGCACAATTTGCCCTGCATTGGCGAAATAATGTGCCGACGCCGCCGCATAAGCGCCAACCAGATACAAAAACGCAATTGACCAGCCGCCAAGTACTTTCTCAACCACGCGCCCGCAAAACAAAAGTGTCAGCAGATTCATTGCAACATGGCCAAACCCGCCGTGGATCAAAGTCGCGGTCAGTGGCGTGAGATCAGCCGGAACGCGCCATGTCAGCCCGCCATCAGCAAGTACCTTTATCGTATCGACTTCAGTCGCACCGAACAGCGCGGGGATGAACCCGCCCGCAAATGGAATAATGCTTGAAAGCCCGAGCACCACCGCTACGAGCCAGGCCAGCGCAGTTATGATGACGATTGAGTCAGTCACGGGTTGGCGTGACGGTGCCTCCACGGTCAGATAAACTCAATCTTCGACACCAGATAATATCGATCACCTGACGGGACGGTGACTTCAATTTCCTCATCAACCTTGCGGCCAATGAGTGCGCGACCAAGTGGCGAATTATAAGAAATCTTGCCTGTTTTGGCGTCTGCCTCGGGCTGGCCGACAATCTGATACCGGATTGGCTTCTCATGCTCGTCTAGCAGCGTAACCGTAGCGCCGAAGACGATTTTATCACCGGACAGCGTTGACGGATCAATCACCATCGCACGGCTGAGCTTATCCTCAAGATCGCTGATCGTCGCCTCGACTTGGCCCTGCCGTTCTTTTGCCGCATGATATTCGGCATTTTCAGAAAGATCCCCGTGCGCGCGCGCTTCTTCAATCGCGTCGATGATCTGCGGGCGCTCAACCTTAAGACGACCAAGATGCTCAATCAGCATCGCATGGCCTTCAGCAAGCATCGGCATTTTTTCAGCAGTCGCCATTGGTAAATACTTTCACTTAAATATTATCGAGTCAAAATCGCGGAGGTTGCGGCCTGACAATACAGGCCACTCACTTCGACACTTCACTTTTTGGGATCAGCGCGTGCTATCTAAATGATAGGATTGCAAAGCGCGAACTTCAAGGGTTCGTTCGCGTAAAGCCGATATTGCCTCTGCCGCTGCGAGCGATGCCGCCGCTGTCGTAAAGATCGGCACCTTCGCCATCAGCGCCGACCGGCGGATCGATTCGCTGTCCTTCAAAGATTGCCATCCTTCAGTCGTGTTGAAAATCAGCGCGACCTCACCGTCTTTGATCCGGTCAACAATATGGGGTCGCCCTTCGGCAACTTTGTTGACGGTATCAACCGTGATCCCTTCGGATTCGAGATAACGCGCCGTCCCGCGCGTCGCGATTACAGTAAAGCCAAGCCCTGCGAGCGCACGAACGGCGGGCACGATTACTGCCTTGTCGCTTTCCTTGACTGATACAAACAGCGTTCCCGCTGTTGGCAACATCGTTCCCGCGCCAATTTGTGCCTTGGCAAAGGCTGTTGCAAAATCGTCAGCGATTCCCATAACTTCGCCGGTTGATTTCATTTCGGGTGAGAGGACTGGATCAACGCCGGGGAAGCGGGCGAAGGGGAACACCGCCTCCTTCACCGCGATATGCTTTACATCGAGATTGATCGGCGGCAAATCCTTGAGCTTGTGTCCCGCCATCACCAGCGAAGCGATCTTGGCAATCGGCGCACCAATCGCTTTGGCAACGAAAGGCACCGTCCGGCTGGCACGTGGGTTGACTTCGATCAGATAAACAGCGCCATCTTTCACCGCGAACTGGATGTTCATTAGCCCTATGACCTTGAGCGCGCGCGCAAGAACGTCGGTTTGCCGCGCGATCTCATCAATGATATCCTTGGGCAGGCTGTAGGGCGGCAGCGAGCAAGCACTATCGCCCGAATGAACCCCGGCCTCTTCAATGTGCTGAAGAATGCCCGCAACGACCACATCAGTGCCGTCGGCAATCGCATCAACGTCAACCTCGATGGCATCGCGAAGATAGCGGTCGATCAACACTGGCGAATCGCCCGAAACTTGCACCGCCGTCTGGATATAGTTTTCAAGCTGCGCCTGCGTATCAACAATCTCCATCGCCCGCCCACCAAGCACATAGGACGGGCGCATCAGCACTGGATAACCAATTGAGTCAGCAACCTTGATCGCCTCTTCGCGGCTGCGCGCGATCCCGTTCTTGGGCTGTTTCAGCTTGAGTTTGTTAATGAGTGCTGCAAAACGCTCGCGGTCTTCGGCCAGATCAATCGCATCGGGCGATGTGCCAAGGATTGGGATACCCGCCGCTTCAAGCGCGCTGACGAGGTTAAGCGGGGTCTGCCCGCCAAGCTGAACGATCACGCCTTTAAGCGTTCCGTTTTGCTTTTCGACATGAAGGATTTCGAGAACATCCTCTGCGGTCAGCGGCTCAAAATACAGCCGGTCTGACGTGTCATAATCAGTTGAAACCGTTTCCGGATTGCAATTGACCATAATCGTTTCATAGCCCGCGTCCGACAGCGCAAAGCAGGCGTGGCAGCAGCAATAGTCAAACTCAATCCCCTGCCCGATCCGGTTTGGCCCGCCGCCTAGAATCACGATTTTTTCGCGGTTCGTTGGTGCTGACTCGCATTCGGGCGCGCCAAAGCTGGGCGCTTCGTAGGTCGAATACATATACGGCGTCTTGGCCTCAAATTCAGCCGCGCAGGTATCAATCCGTTTGAACACGGGCCGCACTCCAAGTTTGTGGCGGT
>JAYUIX010000122.1:0-2035 GCA_043765635.1 Sphingomonadales bacterium | reverse complement strand
TTCGGGCGCATCCTGCGTCAGGTTAAGCGCGATGATCTCGGGCATTTCAGCCACGCCGTAACGCCCCGGCAGCTTGAGTTCGCTATAGCGGCCAAGCGCCACCTGCTGCCGCGTTTCAATCGCCGGGGTCGCGGTGGCGAGCACAATCGGCACACCCTCAAACCGCGCGCGCATTACGGCGACATCGCGTGCATGATAGCCAACGCCTTCCTCTTGCTTAAAGCTCGTTTCATGCGCCTCATCAACGATGATCAGCCCCAGATTGCGGTAGGGCAGGAAGAGGGCTGAACGCGCACCAACGGTTACCAGCGCTTCACCGTGCGCAATCGCGCGCCATGCCCGCCGCCGCTGCGACTGGCGCAAATCGCTGTGCCAAGCAACGGGCGCATGGCCAAAGCGCGCCTCAAACCGCCGCAGGAACGGCTCTGTCAGCGCAATTTCGGGGAGCAGGACGAGCGTTTGCTTGCCTGCCTTGAGTGCCGCCGCGATTGCCTCAAAATACACCTCGGTCTTGCCTGAGCCTGTTACCCCGTCGAGCAGCACCGGGGCAAAGCTGCGCGCCTCCACCGCGTCCACCAGCCAATCGGCGGCGGCGCGCTGCTCGTCGGATAACGCAGGATGATGAAAGTCAGGGTCGGGCGGGATGAACGGCGTATCAAGCTGAACCGTCTGGCCAATCAGCATCCCGGCCTTCACCATCCCGCGTATCACCGCGTCGGACACGTCGGCAATCGTTGCAAGTTCGCGGATCAACCCTTGCCGCTCGCCAATCCGTTCGACGGCTTGGGCACGCTGGGTGGTGACTTTGTCGGGCAGCGTCGCGGCCAGCCGGTACTCAACAACACTTGGGCTACCCTCAAGCGCGGATGCCGAAGACAACACCATCCGCAACACAGCAGCAGGGGGCGAGAGGTAATAATTCGCCGTCCATTCGATCAACCGCCGCAGCGGCGCACCAATCGGCGGCACATCAAATACGCTCAGCAGATTGCGCAGGCGGTTATCGCCAACCTCACCCGCGCTCGGCATATGCGCCTCTTCCCAAACAACCCCGATCAGCTGACGCGGCCCGAGCGGCGCAAGCACGATGCTTCCCGGTTCAACCGCCATGCCGTGCGGCACCCGGTAATCAAGCGGGCCAAGAGCCGGGTTGAGGAGGAGGACGCGCGCACGGGACATAATCGCTCACTAGCGGTTTTGGCAATTTGTGCAAAAGGCGCTAACAAGACTTATGATCCTGTTCTTGCGCATCATGGCAATTACGATCCTGCTCGCGGGCAGTTCGCATCTGCTGCTCGGCGTTGGAGCCGAAGTGCTGCTCGGCGCGAAGCTATCAGCGGAAACGCTCGCCGAACCCTCGCTTAACAGTCAGAACCGTTTTTATGGCACGTCCTACATGCTTTACGGCATATTGCTCTGGGTCTGTACCCACGACATGGAACGTTACGCGCTGATTTTCCGCATCCTCCTGCTGATGACCTTTGCGGCGGGGTTCACGCGGATCATTTCGCTCATCCTCCACGGCTGGCCTTCGCCGACAATTATTGCACTTGCGATGAGCGAGCTCCTCCTCCCGCCCTTTATCTTCTGGTGGCAGGGGCGAAGCCGCGCATTGTCTTAAAAGCGATTTCGGCTAAAGAGCGGTAACGACGCGCAAAGGAAGCCAGACCACATGAAATTCTTCGTTGATACCGCCGACACCAAGGACATTGCCGAACTCGCCGCGACTGGCCTGCTTGACGGGGTGACCACCAACCCATCGCTGATCCACAAAGCGGGGCGTGACTTCATCGAAGTGACGAAGGAGATTTGCGCGCTGGTTGATGGGCCGGTTTCGGCTGAAGTCGTCGCGCTTGATCATCCAACGATGATGAAAGAGGCGGAAATTCTGCGCAAAATCGCCGACAATGTCTGCATCAAGGTGCCGCTGACGATTGACGGCCTCAAGACGTGTAAGGCGCTGCGCGGTGACGGCACAATGGTCAATGTTACGCTCTGTTTTTCGGCCAATCAGGCGCTGCTCGCGGCCAAGGCG
>JAYUIX010000121.1:0-21902 GCA_043765635.1 Sphingomonadales bacterium | reverse complement strand
CGCAGTTTGACGTTCGCCGCCAGCCGCGCGAGCGAAACTCCGCCGCGCGAAAGCCCTTGACCGCTTATTGTGGCATCAATTGTTGTGCCCGCGGGATCAAGCAGCATTACCGCGTCAAACTGGCCGCGCTGTGCCGACATCAGCGGTGGGCCGTTCAACCGGGCATCACGGGCCTTCAAATGCGCCTCAATCCGCTGAATATTGCCAGCAGGGGCGAAGTCTAGGGTTCCACCAATTCCACTTCCGGCAAGCGTCAGCCCGCCCTCAAACCCACCATCTCGTGAAATGAGCGATCCGCGCGCATTTATTCCAGACACATCAAGTGCTGCAACATTGATTGTCGCTGCGCCGCTTGCTGGGAGCAATATCGTTCCAGCACCCGTGAAATTGCCAAGCGCAGAACCGCCGCGCGCATTCCACGCATAGCCCGCCGCGTTCGGATCAAGCAGCAAGCGGACATCGCTTAGCCCCATCGCAGCATTGGGGGATTTGAACATAATGTCGAGCCGTGGCCGCTGGATCGGGCCGTCTAGCAGCAAGCGGACAATCGGGCCATAACGTGCCTGTCGCCCGCTCGCTTCAAACAAGAATGTGCCGTCTGCGCGGCGGATGCCATTGCCGGTGAGGGTGATGCCGGGCGCGGTTAGCCGCAGGTTGCTGAAACGCAATATGCCGTCGGCTCCGCGTAATATTCCGGTTTCAATGCGTGGCAGGCCTTGGGTCAGGCTGGCAAGGAATTTATTGTCGAGACGGCGCACCCAAGCTTGTCCGGTTCCGGCAAGGATCGTGCCCTTGCCGCCAGCGCCCGGCATGAATTTGAGATCGGTGCGGACATCAACAATGCCGAGGCCGGGGATCGCATAGCGTTCAAGTTCGCCAGCAAAACCAACATCATAGCGTCCGGTCGCAAGGTCAACGAGCAACGTCAAACGGCTCGACAGCTTGTCAGATGTCAATTTGAGCGCATCGCTGGTGATGGCTTTCGTGGTCACCTTAAGATCGCCTGTGACAAGCAAATTGGCGAGGATGCCGCCCGCGACATTGCCAACGCCGCTCACCCGCGTGGCAGAAAACCGCACAGGAACTGTCACAGGACTGCGCGAAAGCCGCCCCTGGCCCGAGGCACGCGCATTTTCAAATCCAGTAGTGCCAAAAATCAGCGTGGCTGCGGTCAACAGATAATCAAACTTTGCTGTTGCAAAGGGGCCGTCGAGCCGCGCCTTGAGCGTCAGCGGGCCGCCGCGCATATTGGCGAACAGCGCTTCTGATTGAAGCAGCTTTGCGTCGATATTGAGTGCGTTGAAACGGCTCGTGCTGAGATCGATTAGACCGTCTGCGGTCACAGCAAGTGCTGCTGAACCAAGTTTGAGGCTGCCATCAAGGCGGCGATTGTTGAGCGTCGCTTGACCAGAAACCCGCACCACCGGCGCGGTGAGTTTTTGCAGCCGCCCCTTGGTGAGTGATGCGAGCGCGAGCCTGCCATCAATCCCGAACGTCCCGGCATTGGCGGTAAGCGCAAGATCAGCGATGGGCGCGCCTGAGACACTGGCGGCCAGTTTACCCGCCCACGCCCGCCACGCGCCATTGCCGCTGACCGTAACGTCAAAGGGCCGCGTAGTGCCAACTAACGCACCGAGCACACCGCGCGATGGCGCTTTGACATCGGCCTGAAGCTCGAAGCGATCACGGTCTGGCTCTGCATCAAGTTTAAGCGCGAGCGCGTCGCCCGCGTCGGTACTGGCATTAAGCTGCACCTTGGCACGACCTGCGACAATATCGGCTGAACCAGACAATTTGCCAATCCGACGCACGCCGATAACGCGCGGCTCGATCCGGAGCGTATCAATGCTGAGCGCACCAATGCGGATATCAAATGCGGGCAATATCGGGCGGTTGGGGTCACCGGGTTTGAGCTTGGGCAATTTATGCAGCGTTGCAAAATCGCTGTGCAGGCTTTTGATATCCAGGCTGTTGCTGATCCAGCGTCGCGGTGACCAATCAAGATCAACCACGGGTGCTTCAAAGAATAGTCCTGTCGGATCGTATAGCCGGACGGCGCGCAATTCCGCCTTACCGTAGATTGATCCGTCGATCCGGCCAATCTTGATGCGAAGCCCCGATTTTGGCGCTTGCGCGGCGATCTGATCGGCGATTAAGCGGTGGCCGATGCTTGTGTCGATGAACCACAGCGCAGCAGTGATCAGCAGCAGGAACGCCGCGACACCAAATGTCAGCCATTTGAACAGCGGCCTCAAAACGCTTGGCCCAGTGAGACGAATACCGTCACACGGCCATCACCCTTTTGACGATTGATTGGCGTGCCAACGTCAATCCGGATCGGCCCAAAGTTTGAATGATAGCGCAGCCCAACCCCGGCACCGTAACGTAGCCCTGAAAAGTCAGGGAGAGCGCGGGTGTAAATATTGCCCGCATCAACAAAGGGCACCACGCCAAAAGGCCCGAAGCGGACGCGCGCCTCAAGCGCAAATTCAGCGAGGCTTCGCCCGCCATCAGGGTCATTGGCGATATCGCGCGGACCGATCTGTTGAAAACCATAGCCGCGCACTGATCCGCCGCCGCCTGCATAAAAGCGGCGGGACGGTGCAATCGCGCTGCTTTTTGCCCCCGTGATTGTGCCAATCCGCGCGCGTCCGGCGATGGTGATACGCTTGCTGGCGGGCACATAGGCGCTGCCGTCAAATTGTGAACGGACATAAGCGAATGTGCCGTTTTGCAGCGAAATCTCTGGCGAGGTGCGCAGGCCAAGGCGAAATCCGCGTGTGGCGTCAAGCAGATCATTTGATCCGTCATAATTAAGCGAAAGCGGCAGCGCGCCAACAAAGAAAGTGCGTCTGCGCGCGGTGCCGACGCCAACAATGTCGCGCTCATCAGACGCAACCAGCTCAACGCCTGCGCTCCACGTCCATTTTTTCTGCCAGAGGATGTTGCTTTGTCGTTCAATCCCCAAGGCAATGTCGAACGTGCTTGCCTTGAATGCATCGAAATCTGATCGGGTCGCGCCGATCCGTGCATTGAGCACTTGATCACGCTTCTTAAAATTCCCTTGCCGCAAAACGACGCCGAGCGCTTGTTCGCGTGTGCCTAACAGGCCGCGCAGGGTAACCGCACCCTCTGGCTTGATCAAGTTACGGTGCGTCCAGGATGCGGCGGCGCGAATGCCTTCGCCAGTGCCGTAGCCAAGTTCGCCCGCGATTGTCCGCACGGGCGCTGGTTCAAGGCTGACAGCGATATCGGCAATATTTGGCGTTTCGGAGGGAACCGCGCTGACGGTTGCGCTTGACGTAAGGCCAGTGGCGATCAGTGCGCGTTTAAGGTCGTCGATCATTGCCTGATTATAAACTTCGCCGTTTTTGAAACGTGCAATGCGGGCGACGTGTTTGGCATCAAACGGTGCGCGGTTGCCAATCACCTTGAACTGGCCGACTTTCTGTTCCTCGACACCCTTCACATCAAGCGAAAGTGTCGCAGTTTGGGTTTCATGATCGACGATAATCTGTGGCTCACCTATGCTCGCAAACGGTGCGCCCTCGCGCTTGAGACGGTCAATCAAAGCGGTTCGCCCAGCGATAACAGCGTCGACATCAACGGCATCGCGTGTATCGATCCCGAATGCCTCACGAAGTTCAGCAGCTTTGAGGCCACTTGGTTCCAAACCAGTTACAGTAACACCTTCAAACCGGTACAGTACGCCGCTTTCGGCGCGCAGGCTCACCGCAAGCTTGCCGCCGTCTTCGCTCATGACTTCGGGTTCGACCACAGCATCATAATAGCCGCTGTTTTTAAGGATTGTCGTCAAAAGCTCAGCATCATCGCGCGCGCGGCGGTTAATCTGTGCTGCGTTGGCAGTATCCTTTACGCCGTCGCGCAAAGCCGAAAGTGCGTCAAAACGCGGGCCAATGTCAGCGCGGAGTAGGGGGTCAAGTCCGATGATCGCAATGCTGTAACGCAGTGCATCGGCATCCTCACTGTTTACTGCATCAGTAGAGTTAGAGGATATATCGGTTTGAGGGGCATCGGCCATATCAGGCCAATCAACGCCGATATCGGCCATTGGTGCCATCGGCGACTCAGGGTCAAGCTGACTTTGCTCACTTGGCGAAGCCGTTTGTGCTAACACGGTGCCGGGTAGGGCTGTGACTAGCAAAAGCGCGATTGCCGGTAACGGCAGTCGACGTGTTACACATAATACCATATATTTCATTTAGCGGCATAAAGTCTTGTCCGCCAACGCTAAATTAATGAATTGTGCCCTGAACATGGCGCGAGGAAAGCGTTACTATCAATCGCTCGACTTGACGCCAGCGACAAAAAAGTACCACATTTCCGCGATCTCTGCTGATATCAGCGCGTGCCGCAGCTTCACGGCCAGCATCTTCTCCAAAAGATGCTATTAATGAAGCGGCAGAGTCAGCGGTAATACGGTCAGCAACGTGCAGCATCATTTTGGGGACAACTCCAGAAAAATCAATAAACTCCACATAGTTGCAATAGGCTAAGAAGCGGCGAGGGTGATTGGTAAACGCGCGGTTGACACTATTTTATGCGTCGACCCGTCCAGATTACACGGCCAACAATGTCAATATTGTCAGGATTTACATCATTCCAGTCAGGGTAGGCAGGGTTATCACTGCGCACCGTAAAGCTGTGTTGCACTGGGTCAATCGCCAGCCGTTTTACGATCAGGCTGTCATCAATGCGAAGAACATAAATACCGTCACGGATGTGTTCAGCCCCGTCGGCACGGTCAACAAGGATATCGTCGCTGTCGACCAGAGTGGGGCTCATCGAATCGCCACTCACCTGAATTACTGAAAGTGCTTTGGGGTTTGCGCTTAACTGACGGAGCCAGCGTGTTTCAAAACCGATTTGTCCAAGCGGCGCATCATCAGCACCAAGCGCACCGGGGCCAGCCGAAGCCCCAACTGCCAGACGTGGCACCATAATAACGTCATTGCGCGGCTTTGCCGAAGATGCAGCGCGCACAATTGCTGCGTTTGGCCCGCCAAGCAGTTTTTCTGCAACACCGAAATATTCAGCAAGTGTACGCCTGTCATCCTCATCAAGCTTTTTGGGGACGCCGCGATGGATGAATTGCTGAACATAGGCAGCATTGCGACCAAGCAGCCGCGAAAGCGACGCATAATCATCTCCGTGATCACGGATGAGTTGGTCAAGAACTGCACGAACGCCTTCCATTTTTTTCCTATAGACGTAGGAAAACTCCTAGACAAGTAGGAAATTACCTTTCATGTAGGAAAAATCCTATCGCAGTCGCAAAGAAAGGAAACGAAGGATGATAACGCTTAATGAGATCGAGAGATTTATGAAAATAAAACAAGTGCCGCCGACGCGTTTTGGCCGTGAGGCTGTCAATGATCCACGTTTCGTTTTTGACCTCCGCTTGGGCCGCGAAATGGGCAAGCGGACGCAGCGCAGGGTACAAGCTTATCTTAGCGGTACAGTCCGATGAGGGGTGCTGTCATAAATCCGCACGCCGCACTTCAACAGGTCTTGCTCGCTGGACTTAATCCAGCCTCGGTGATGATCGAAAGTGATCGCGAAACGCCTTGGGCAAGTGCGACTTTTTCAGGAATGCGTCACTATTTCGATATGACCGTTTCAGGAAATGACGCGATTGCTGCCGCCGCCAATTTGGGAACAATGATTAGCGAGGATCGCGTTTGTATCGCTGGTCACGTGGTTGCTGATATCCTGCTTTCGTCGCATCAGTTGGTTCAATCGTCGACTACACCGTTGGTTGTACTTGGAATCGAGGCGCTGACGGTCAGCGATTGAGGGCAGGTATCATTAACTCAACCCGCGCAGTGCTTTTCGAAGTGATGTCATATCGCCCGCACCAAGTGGCCGGGCTGAAAGTCCGCGCGCGGTACGGCGATCTAGCGCGGATTGAAGCCGTGCGAGTTCACCACCAAGTTTCTGTTTTTCCTCATTCGGATGTGGCGCAATGCGGTCAAGCAACAAAGGCGCTTGTTCAGGCTCTATTGCGAGGGTGTCGGACTCGACTTCAATCTTAGGCACGCTTTGGGGGACGGTGGCGATGGCTTCATCAGACATGAAGGGCGCGCCAAGTTCGCGCTCGGCAAAAATCGGCTCGCGTTTGCGTTTGGCGATCGGGCTTTCGACAATTGGCACTGCCGCATCAATCCGGCTGCCGCGCGCTTTGGGTGGAGCATTGCGCTTCACAACCGCGCTAAGCAGCGCAAGCCCCGCCCACAGCGCTAAAAATACGCCAAGTCCGCCCGCGATCGCCGAGAGTATGCGCGCGGTTTCTCCTAGTGGCGGCTGCGCAGCGGCAATGAGTGATGGCAATCCGCTCGCTATCACAAGGCGTTCAAACAGCCATCCTGGTGTCATGAAAATCAGTATCAGCGTGATAACGCCAAACATCGCCGCCACAACCGGGGCGAATGGCACCATCGCCACGCTTTTCAGTCGCCTGTTCATTTACGCACATCCTTCGCGGCATTCATTGCCACTAATTTATGATAAACAGGTTGATAACGCGAAATATTTGATGACCAGTTACGATCTTGCTCAACAAATTTCCGCGCGACATCGCGCCGTTCATCCCAAATTGCCCGCTTACCAAGCAATTCGCTGAGTGCACGCGCAATCGCTGGCGGGCTGTCGGGCGCAAACAAACTTCCGGTTACGCCGTCCTCGATCAGTTCGTGGTGTCCGCCAACGTCGGAGGCGGCTACCAGCCGACGCTGTGCCATCGCTTCAAGCGGTTTGAGCGGCGTGACCAAATCAGTCAGCCGCATTTTCTTACGCGGATAGGCTAGAATATCGATCAGGCTGTAATAACGCTCAACTTGATCATGCGGCACGCGCCCGACAAAATGAATGTTGGCAGCCGCTGGGGAGTTTTCAGCTTGCGCGCGCAGAGCTGTCTCCATCGGGCCGCCGCCAACGAGTAGCAAATGCGCGTTTGGCTGAAGCGCCTGAAGTGCTGGCATCGCCGTGATCAAATCATCAATGCCTTCATAATCGTAAAAACTGCCGATGAAGCCGATCACATCAGCGCCGATCAACCCAAACGATTCTGCGAGTGCCGTATCGGGCGGCGGCGGATTGCCAAACAGTTCAAGATCAACCCCGTTGGGTGAGACCATGATCTTGTCCGCAGCTATTCCACGCGTGAGCAAATCGTTTTTTAGCCCTTCGCAAATCACCGCCACTGCATCCGCGCGGCGCACAGCATAGGTTTCGAGTGCCTTGGTAACATGGTAACGCAGCGAACCTTCAGTGCCCGTACCATTGCCTACGGCGGCATCCTCCCAGAAGGCGCGGATCTCGTAAATGAGCGGAATCTGACGCCGTTTTGCGACGCCCAAAGCCGCAAGTGCAGTCAAAACAGGGGAATGTGCATGGAGAATATCGGGTTTCCACGTATCGATCAGGCTATCAATACCAGCGGCAAACGCTTTGATCTCAAGCCATTCGGCTAGAGGAGACGGCGCTGCGGCTGGTTTTGCCGTGCGGTGAAAGGTGAGGCCGTCCACCACTTCCACTTGTGGCCCAGCATCGGTATGACGCGCGCCGGTTATCCCGGCGACCTCCCACCCGCTTGCCATCTGTGCTTTCAAAATGGCACGGGTGCGAAACGTATATCCGCTGTGCATCGGCAGGCTGTGGTCAAGAATATGTAGTACGCGCAATCAACGGCCCCTGTTCGTTGGCATTACACCCGTCTATTATCGCAGCGAACCTTAACGCCGCGTCAACCGGATTTGCTTAAGAGATTGCGCGATGATTGACAATTTCTCCATCGGATTGACCCACGGGTTGATGCTGCTCGCGGCGCTGTTGCTGTTGCTGCGTCCTGAGCTTGATAAGGAACAGCCGCCAAAACCAATGCCGAAACCCAAGGCATGGCGCGGGAAGGATGGCGGCGATGCGTGATTTAGTCTTCGTTGCATTTCTGGTTGCGCTGCTTGGCGCTGGGTTCAAACGGCCCTTTTTGTTCGTTCTTGCCTATGTTTATATCGACATCGTAGCGCCGCAGCGGCTGACGTATATGCTGCTCAACACTGTGCCAATTTCATTGATTGCGGTGGGATTGGCAGTTGGCGCGTGGTTACTGGTCGATGATAAGCGTGATGCACGCTTTGCCCCACGCCAGTTTCTGATGGTCATTCTGACGCTATATTGCTGGGTTACGACAACGCAGGCGGATTTTCCAATTGAGGCCACAGAAAAATGGAGCTGGGTCTGGAAAGCGCTCGCCTTCGCGATTTTCTTGCCGCTCACGCTGCGGACTCGACTTAGGATTGAATCGCTTGGGCTGTTTATGGTTTTGTCTGCGGCAACGATTATCATTGTCGGCGGGATCAAGACTGTTGGCAGTGGCGGCGGCTATGGCGGGCTTAATCTCATGGTCACGAATAATACGGGCCTTTACGAATCAAGCATTATTTCCTGTGTCGCGATTGCGATAATCCCCCTGATCCTATTCCTGATGCGCCACGGCACGATTTTTCCGATGGACTGGCGAGTAAAGCTTTTTGCCTATGCGCTCTGTTTTGCTTGTCTGTTGATGCCGATTGGCACTGAAGCGCGAACTGGCCTGATCTGCGTTGTCGTGTTGGGCGTCCTGATGCTTCGCCACACCAAACGGCGCCTTCTTTATCTGACAATGGCGGGTGTGCTTGCCGTTTCTGCTGTGCCGTTTCTGCCGAGCAGTTTTTCGGAGCGAATGGATACAATCAAGAATTATAAAGCTGATGCCTCCGCGTCGACGCGGATCGAGGTTTGGAAATGGACATGGGATTATGTGAAGCACAATCCATTTGGGGGCGGGTTCAATGCTTATTTGCAGAATAAAATCCGTTATGAAACCATCACAGTTGATGAAGCTGGTGCGGTGGCGAGCCAGGAAGAGACGCTGATCCTTGATAAGGCGCGCGCCTATCACAGCGCCTATTTTGAAATGCTTGGTGAGCAGGGTTTCCCTGGTCTGTTTTTATGGCTTGCAATTCAAGGCATCGGATTATTCAGGATGGAAATTGTTCGCCGCAAATATTTGAACCATATTAATGAAGAAGAACGGTGGATTGGCCACCTCGCCGAAGCACTCCAGCACGGACAAATTATCTATCTGGTTGGCGCATTGTTCGTTGGGATCGCTTTTCAACCGTTCGTCTTCATGCTGATCGGGATGCAGATCGGGCTTGATACCTATGCGAAGCGGCGGTTAGCTGAAGCGGCTTGGCGGCCTATGAACGAAGCGCTACCTGCTCCTGCATGACGCCTGATGATTCGTTAAACATAGAACTTGCTACGGTTTGGCGTGACATCACGCTTTGGCTTAGCCTTAATACCACGCGCATTTTGCTTGTGATACTGTTCAGCGTTTTGCTTGTCCTGATCCTTTACGGCGTGCGGATGATTGGCAAATGGCTCAGCCAACATAATAACCAGTGGACGGGTATAATTGGTCGAGCGCTTGCTAGCATGCGCTTATGGTTCATGATCGCGCTCGCCGGGCAATTAGTTGCTGTCTATGCTCATGCCCCGCAAGATATTCGGGGCACAACCAGTTTTATTTTTATCTTTGCTGCAACGTTTCAAGCAGCACTTTTCCTGCGCGAACTGATTCTTGGCGCGGTTGATTTGCGCGCCGGTGAGGCTGATCCTTCGGGAAGCCTAAGCAGTGCGCTTGGCCTGATTCGCTTGCTAGTTAACGTTACCTTATTTTTGATCGCAATCATTGTGATCCTTGCCAATCTGGGCGTCAATGTAACAGGCCTTGTGGCTGGTCTCGGGGTAGGTGGCATCGCGATTGGTTTGGCAGCGCAAGGGATTTTCTCCGATCTGTTCGCAGCGCTTTCGATTCTGTTTGATAAGCCATTCCGGCGCGGCGATGTTGTCCGGTGGGAGGGGACAACGGGGACAGTTGAGGCGATTGGCCTCAAATCAACCCGCATCCGCGCGATTAGTGGCGAAGAAGTGGTGATTTCAAACACTAACCTGCTTGGCAAGGAACTACGCAATTTTGCCCGGATTGAACAGCGGCGAATTATTCAACCTCTCAATTTAGTTTACCATACATCGCCAGAAACATGTGCAGCGCTTCCCGACATGCTTCGGTCTGTTGTCGATAGTTGCGAAGGTTGCCATTTCATTCGCTGCGGACTTGATACATTTGCGCCGTCAAGCCTTGATTTCCAACTGGTTTACGATGTGGATGCTGAGGATCAGGATTTGATGCTGTTACACAAACACAGTGCCAACATTGCCATTCTTGAATGCTTCGCCAAACACAGCATCGCTTTCGCATACCCAACGCAAACGACTTTTACCGCTGCCCCTGATGGAACATTGGTAATGCCCTACGCACAGCTACCCGGCGGTGATGTCATCAAGCGATAGCAGAGAGGCATTGCCACCCGCGCTCGTCGTATCAGTCGAGGTCACGCGTTCAGCGCAGAAGCGGTGAAGGTAGTTCGGCCCGCCCGCCTTTGGCCCAGTACCTGATAGCCCTTCGCCGCCGAACGGTTGGCTGCCCACAATGGCCCCGATCATTGAACGATTGACGTATAGATTGCCAACTCGGGCCTGCGCTTCGACCAGTTCGGCGGTACGCGCGATGCGACTGTGAAGGCCCATTGTCAGACCAAAACCCTTGGCATTAACCGCATTGATAGTTGCCTCAAGTGTGCCTGTTTTCCAAGTGGCGACATGTAGGAGAGGGCCGAACCATTCGGTGCTAAGATCATCGACTGATTTCAGGCGAATGATCGTTGGCGGGATGAAATGACCGTTGGTTGGCGCTTCGACGCTATTCACCCAGTTTGCCTTTTGGCTCTCACGGTATTCCATCAAACGCTTGTGCGCGGCTGCATCAATTACGGGGCCGACATCAGTTGCAGGATCGGCAGGATCACCAATGATCAACGTATCCATCGCACCGCCCAGCATTTCGAGGATATGATCGGCGACATCCTCCTGAACCAACAGCAGCCGAAGCGCTGAACAGCGCTGACCCGCCGAACGAAACGCTGATGTTACAACGTCAACCACCACTTGTTCGGCAAGCGCGGTTGAATCGACGATCATCGCGTTGATCCCACCGGTTTCGGCAATCAGTGGAATGAGTGGACGCGCATCATCCTCAACTAGCGCGCGGGCAATGCGTTTTGCGGTCGTGGTTGAGCCAGTGAAGGCCACACCGGCGATGCGCGGATCGGCAACAAGCGCTGCGCCTATGTCAGCGCCGCCAGTCGCAAGGATAAGAGCGTCCTTGGGGACTCCGGATTTGTGAGCAAGCGCCACGGCTTGTATCGCAATCGCTGGCGTTTGCGGTGCTGGTTTGGCAATAACGGTATTCCCCGTAACGAGTGCCGCCGCGACTTGCCCCAAGAAAATTGCGAGCGGGAAATTCCACGGTGCGATACATACCCAAACGCCGCGCCCTTCATAACGTAGCACATTGCGCTCGCCCGTGGGGCCGGGGAGTTCGAGCGGGGCCAGACCGCCTCGCGCTTGGGCAGCATAATAACGACAGAAATCAACCGCCTCGCGTACTTCGCCTAGCGCATCGGGGATGGTTTTCTTTGCTTCGTGAACGAGGGTGGCCATGAGTGCAATGCGATTGGCTTCAAGCGCATCGGCGAGTTTTTCGAGCGCGGCAGCGCGAGTTACTAGCTGAGTGGATGACCATGCCGGGAAGGCATCAAGTGCGGCATCCACGTCACCCCGGCGGAGGCCGGGGTCGCGCTGAACTGAGGAGATGTCGCCATGAACGGGCCGACCCCGGCCTCCGCTGGGGTGACGGATATCTTTCGCAACCTCCTCCAGCACCGCCCAATCCTGCAAATCGATCCCCGTGCTATTTCGCCGTACCCCGAATAAATCGATTGGCAGCGGGATTGAGGCATGGCGTGCTCCACCGACAGCGTCCACCTTTTCCACTGGGTCGGCGAGCAATTCCTCATCACTCATATTTTCATCGGCAAGCTGGTGGACAAAGCTTGAATTTGCGCCGTTTTCAAGCAAGCGCCGCACGAGATAGGCAAGCAAATCGCGGTGACCGCCAACCGGTGCATAGACGCGGCAGTGATAGCCTTCCTCACGCACCAGCCTTTCATAAAGCCCATCTCCCATGCCGTGGAGCCGCTGAAACTCGAAATCGCGGTTGTCGCCTGCCCAACCAAGGATTGTTGCAACTGTAAGCGCGTTATGCGTGGCGAACGCAGGGTAAATATGTTTCGCTTCAAGCATGTCGCGCGCGCAGGCGAGGTAAGACACGTCGGTCGCCGCCTTGCGCGTGAAGAGCGGGTAATCGCTCAAGCCTGCTTCTTGACAATGTTTGATTTCGCTATCCCAATATGCGCCTTTGACAAGGCGAACGCTCATTTGCCGTCCGGTATCGCGTGACAGGCCGTCAGCCCATGCGATCACTGGCCGTGCGCGCTTGCCGTAGGCTTGGACGGCCATGCCAAGACCATTCCAGCCTTTTAGCGCGGGTAGCGCGGCGATGGTTGCGATCATGTCAAGGCTCATATCGAGCCGCTCGGTCTCCTCGGCATCAACGGTGAGCGCGATTCCGGCCTTGGCCGCACGCAAGCAGAGGCTTTCAAGCATTTCGGTTAGTTCTGGAACGCAACGTTCCCACTGCGCGACTTCATAACGGGGGTGAAGTGCCGAGAGTTTGACTGAAATCGAATGCCCCGCTTTGGATGATTGGCCCACCGCATCAATCGCGGCTTCGTAGGACGCGAAATAGCGCGCGCCATCAGCGAATGTCCGTGCGCCTTCGCCAAGCATATCGAAACTGGCGGTGAAGCCCTTATGTTCCGGCTTGGCCATCCGCGCTGTGGCTTCCTTGATTGTGCGACCCATGACGAAGATTTCGCCCATCATCCGCATCGCAGCACCAACGCCTTGGCGGACAAAAGGTTCGCCCGCGCGGCTGATCAGTCGGCGGAGAATGCCCTCCTCCTGACCCTCGCTCACCAGCGCTCGGCCAATGACCAGCCCCCATGTCGCTGAATTCACGAGCGTGGAATTGGATTTGCCCGCATGAGCGCGCCAGTTTGCATCGCCGAGCTTATCAGCAATCAGCGCATCCGCAGTATCAGGATCGGGCACCCGCAGAAACGCCTCGGCAAGGCTGAGCAGTGCAATCCCTTCGGAGGTATTCAGGCGATATTCCTGTAAAAACTGATTGACCCAGCCTGATCCTTGCGCCGCGCGGAGATCAGCGATTAAGCCAAGTGCGCGCTTCTGAATGCCAGGAATTTCATGGCTTGCCAGCCTTGCTCGCGCAATCAGCGGCTTTAGAACTTCAGGTTCTGTCGCACGGTACAGCGCGCGCATTTCTTGGCGGAGGGGTGACGTTGCGGAATCCATCGCTTTTGACTTTCACTTGGGGGAGGCTTTAACAGGCTGACGCAATTCAGCCGTTGTAATAATATTGCGCGGGATTATCACTGTGTTTTTTACAGGTAATAGAGGGAAGCAGCATGGCAACGCTTGATGAAATGAAGGCTATGGTCGGCACGGTGATCGGCACATCCGAATGGGTGCTGGTCGATCAGGATATGATCAACAAATTCGCCGATGCCACGGGCGATCACCAGTTCATCCACGTCAACCCTGAAATGGCGAGCATGACTCCGTTTGGTCAGACGATTGCCCACGGCTTTTTGACGCTTTCGCTCATGCCAGTGCTCAGTGCAAAGGCCAATCTGCCGCATCCTGACGGGATCAAAATGGGCGTCAACTATGGCTGTGATAAGCTGCGTTTCCTCAGTCCAGTCAAATCAGGCAAGCGCATTCGCGGTGTATTCAAGCTCGCTGCGTTTGATGAAAAACGTCCCGGCCAAATCCAGCAAATGCAGGAAGTGACGGTCGAGATTGAAGATGAGGATAAGCCAGCGCTTATTGCCGAATGGATAAGCCAAGTATTTGTTTGATTGAAGTAGCCCCTCCCTTTTAAGGGAGGGGAAGGGGGTGGGTGCGAGCGTCTGCGAGCCAAAAGACGTTACTCCCGCCCGACAGTCCCCACCCCAACCCCTCCCCTAAAGGGTAGGGGCTAACGCAAGGAATTCAAAAAATGCGCACAGCCGTTATCGTTTCAACCGCTCGTACTCCAATTGGCAAAGCCTATCGCGGTGCCTTCAACAACACGCCTTCGCCAACGCTTTCGGCAATGTCGATCCGTGCCGCCGTTGAGCGCGCTGGCATTGACGGTGCTGAAGTTGATGATGTGTGCTGGGGTTCAGCACTTCAGCAGGGCAGCCAGGCAGGCAATTTGGCGCGTACCGCACTGCTCCGTGCTGGTCTGCCAGTTACCGTGCCGGGAATGACGATTGACCGTCAATGTTCGTCAGGCCTGATGGCGATTGCGACAGCGGCGAAGCAGATTGTTATTGATAACATGGATATCTGCATCGGTGGCGGGGTTGAATCGATCTCGCTTGTCCAGACTCCGCAAATGCGCGTCGCGCCCGATCCTGAACTGCTTGCGATGCATGACACGATTTATATGCCGATGCTCCAGACTGCCGAAGTCGTCGCAACGCGCTACGGCGTAACGCGTGACCGACAGGATGAATATGCTCTGATGTCGCAGCAGCGCACCGCCGCCGCACAGGCCGCAGGCAAGTTTGATGATGAAATCGTTGAAGTCACCGCGACAATGGCAGTCGTCAATAAAGAGACGAAGGAAGTCAGCCACAAGGAAATCACGCTGTCAAAGGATGAGGGCAATCGTCCTGATACGCAACTTGCGGGATTGAACGCGCTGATTCCTGTGCTTGGGCCAGATAAGAATATCACTGCGGGCAACGCCAGCCAACTTTCCGACGGATCGTCGGCGTCTGTCCTGATGGAGGCGTCGGTTGCTGCGAAAAAAGGGCTGACCCCGCTTGGCCGCTATGTCGGTATGGCGGTAGCGGGTACTGAGCCTGACGAAATGGGCATTGGCCCGGTTTTCGCGATTCCCAAGCTGCTTGAGCGCTTTGGCCTCAAAGTTGATGATATTGGGCTTTGGGAACTTAACGAAGCGTTCGCTGTGCAGGTGCTTTACTGTGCTGATCGCCTCGCGATTCCGATGGATCGACTTAACGTCAACGGCGGCGCGATTTCAATCGGCCATCCTTACGGAATGTCTGGCGCACGCATGGTCGGCCACGCGCTGATCGAGGGCAAGCGTCGCGGCGTCAAATATGTCGTCATCACGATGTGCATCGGTGGCGGGCAGGGTGCTGCCGGATTGTTTGAGGTTCTCTAAACCAAGTTTGAGGGCGGCCTGATCATCCCGCCCTCAACTTTGAACCCATCTTCCCGATCCTTGGCGAGCAACAATGCGCCGTCAAGATCAACCCATTTCGCGCCCTGCGCCACCAGAAACGCGGGCGCGAGGCCTAGGCTGGTCGAGAGCATACAGCCGACCATGATATCAAAGCCCATCGCCTGCGCTTCGACCCTGAGTGCAAGCGCTTCAGTGAGGCCGCCAGCCTTGTCGAGCTTGATATTGATCGCAGCATAGCGCCCTTTGCAGCGAGCAAGGTCGGCGCGGGTCTGGCAGCTTTCATCGGCAGCAAGTGGAATGGGTGAATGCAAGCCGTCAAGCAAATGATCCTGCCCCGCCTTGACCGGCTGCTCGATGAGTTCGACGCCGTAGGGCAGAAGTGCCGCAGCTTCAGCAACAACATCGCGTCCAGTCCAGCTTTCATTGGCATCAACGATAAGCCGCGCAGTCGGCGCGCCGCGACGGACGGCGGCAACGCGTTCAGTATCGCCTTCGCCTGAAAGTTTGAGCTTGAGCAGGTCAAACTGGCCGGAAAGCGCGCCAGCGTCGGCTTCCATCTTTTCAGGCGTACCAAGCGATACCGTCATGGCGGTTGCAAGTGGCCGGGGCGGTGGCAAACCAGCCAATCGCCAGACGGGTTTGCCTTGCTGCCGCGCCACCAAATCCCAAAACGCATAATCAAGCGCATTACGCGCTGCTCCCGCAGGGAGGAGCGATTGGAGCGTTTCCCGACAGATATCGAGGCCGAGCGCTTCCACCGCCTCCACCGCATCCTCGGCCGTTTCGCCTTTGTAATAAATCGGTGTTGCTTCACCGCGACCGATGTGCACACCGTCGCTGACCTCGACAACGACGACATCAACATGCGTTTTTGCCCCGCGCGCGATAATAAATGCGCCCGCAACTGGCCAGCGCTCAATGCGTGCGGTGATCCTAATTGTGGGTAGCAATCCAGTTCTCGACCACAGGGGCAATCTTGTCTCGCCATTTGCTACCGTTAAAAATGCCGTAATGCCCGGCCCCTTCGGCCATATAATATTGCTTCTGCGCAGCTGGGAGTTTGGTTGCAATGGTCAGCGCGGCCTTGGTTTGGCCAAGCCCGGAAATATCATCGCGCTCACCCTCAATTGCGAGCAATGCAACGTCCTTGATCGCGGCTGGATCAACCCGGCGGCCACGGTGCATGAGTTCGCCCTTGGGAAGCGAGTGGTTCTGAAACACAACATCAATTGTCTGGAGATAAAACTCAGCCGCCATATCGCACACCGAGCGATATTCTTCGTAAAATTCCTTGGTCGCGTCAGCACTGGTATCATCGCCGCGCACCAGATGTTTGAACATTTCAAAATGGCTCATCATGTGATTGCCAAGGTTCATTGACATAAAGCCACCAAGCTGAAGGAAGCCGGGATAGACTTTGCGGCCAGCACCGGGGTAGCTGTAGGGCACCGTTGCAATCACATTTTGTGAGAACCAGCTATGTGGTCGCTGCGTCGCGGTCAGATTGACAGCGGTTGGCGTTTCACGCGTGTCAATTGGCCCGCCCATCAGGGTGAGCGTTTTGGGGCGACACGGGTTTTTATCCGCAGACATGAGAGCAACGGCGGCATAGCAAGGCACCGATGGCTGGCACACCGCGAGCATATGCGCGCCGGGGCCAATCAGTTCCATAAACTCAACCAGATAATCAACATAATCATCGAGATCGAAGCGGCCAGCGGCGGTCGGCACACTGCGCGCATCGCGCCAATCGGTGATGTACACATCATGGCCGGGCAGCATCCGCTCGACCGTGCCCCGCAACAGCGTGGCATAATGGCCTGACATTGGTGCAACAATGAGCAGCTTTGGATCGCTTTCGCGGCCTTCGCGGACGAAGCGCTTCAACTGGCCAAAGGGTTTCTGCGCGACAATGTCTTCCTGCACTGCAACAGATTTGCCGTTGATCGCCGTCTCGGTCAGACCAAACGCAGGTTTGCCGCGTGGGGCCGAAGCATGGGCGAACACTTCAAGTGCGGAGGCTAGCACTGGGCCGCCGCCCATATAGCTGAACGGATTGGCTGGATTCTGCCAGAATTCGGCACCCATATTCGCGAGTGCGCTGGCTCCGGCAAGCCATGATCTTTGCCATTCATAACTATTGTACAACATTTACAAACCCCTTTCTACCAGTCTAAGCCGAAGTTGGACTATGTTGCAATGCAATACGACATTGTACAGCATTTCTTGCCAGTTGAGGCATTGGCGTGACCCTGCTAGGCGCATTTTCATGAGCGATATTGAACCAGCAAAGCCACGGCGTAACCTTAGCGATCTTATGATGGTGTGGGGGATGGCGAAGCACTATCCATGGCACATTTTAGCGGCCCTCGCGGGACTGGTTATTGCAGCCACCGCTACGCTGGCGATCCCAAGTGGTTTCCGTCTCGTGATTGACAAAGGGTTCGGGACTTCGGGTGGAGATATCGGGCGCTGGTTCCAATATCTGCTGGTGATCGTTGTGATCTTAGCGTTTGCCACCGCAACCCGGTTTTATTTTGTGTCATGGCTTGGGGAGCGCGTGGTTGCCGATTTGCGCAGCGCGGTTCAGGCAAACTTGCTCCGGCTTTCGCCAAGCTATTTTGAGGAAAACCGCCCGTCCGAAATCGCATCGCGATTGACCTCTGATACAACCGTGATCGAACAAGTTGTCGGTACGACGGTTTCGGTTGCGTTGCGAAATCTCGTGATGGGGGTTGGCGGGATCATTTATTTGTTCACGCTTGCGCCCAAGCTGACGCTGATGCTGCTCATCGGCATACCTGTTATTATCCTGCCAATCGTATTCATTGGCCGCAAACTCCAAGATTTTTCGCGCAAAAGCCAAGACCGCATCGCTGACGTTGGCATCATTGTCAGCGAAGTACTTGGTGCAATGAAAATTGTTCAGGCGTTTGGCCAGCAAGACCGTGAGGCGGGGCGTTTTCGTTCCGCAGTTGAGGCGGCGTTTGTGACTGCACGGCAGCGCGTCGCGCTGCGCGCGCTGATGACAGCCATCGTCATCATGCTGCTATTCGGAGCAATCACGATGCTTATGTGGCAGGGCGCGATTGATGTTCAGGCGGGCAAGCTATCGGGTGGTTCGATTGCAGCGTTCGTATTGACTGGCGGACTTGTTGCCGGGGCGTTTGGTTCGCTGACTGAGGTGTACGGAGATCTTGTGCGCGGGGCAGGGGCGGCTGGCCGCTTGGCCGAATTGCTACGCGAACAGCCCGGCATTGCAGCACCTGCCAATCCGGTAAAACTGCCCGAACCAGCACTTGGCCGGGTGGAATTTGATCATGTTCGGTTCCGCTATCCCACGCGGCAGGACGTCAGCGCGCTCCATGATTTTTCGCTTGATATTGCGGCGGGAGAAACCCTCGCGATTGTTGGCCCATCAGGCGCTGGCAAGACGACACTCTTTCAAATGATCCAGCGCTTCTACGATCCTGAAAGCGGCACCGTTCGCGTTGACGGCGTCGCGCTCCCTGATGCCGACCCTGAGGATGTGCGTTCGCGGATCGCGATGGTGCCGCAGGAAACGGTGATTTTTGCTGCAAGCGCGCGCGATAATCTGCGGTACGGTCGGTGGGATAGTGATGACGCGGCACTGTGGGCCGCTGCTGAAGCCGCAAATGCAGCGGAGTTCCTCCGCAAGCTTCCCGAAGGTCTTGATACGTTTATGGGCGAAGGTGGTGCGCGTCTTTCAGGCGGGCAGCGTCAGCGTATTGCGATTGCGCGTGCCATCCTGCGCGATGCGCCGATCCTGCTGCTTGATGAGGCGACCTCTGCACTAGATGCTGAATCCGAAAGGCTGGTGCAAAATGCGCTTGAGAACCTGATGCACGACCGTACGACGATTGTGATTGCACACCGTCTTGCGACGGTACGCGCGGCTGACCGGATTATCGTGATGAACGAAGGCCGGATTGTCGAAGAAGGCAATCACGATAGCCTGATCAAGGTCAACGGACTTTATGCGCGCCTTGCAAGGATGCAGTTTGAGGGTCTGGCTGCGTGACGGCGGCTATTTTCGGTCTGTCCGGGCCGGTGATGACGGCAGATGAAGCGGCTTTTTTCAAAGACGCCAATCCAGCGGGTTATATTATTTTCAAACGCAACGTTGTTAACCGTGATCAACTTCGCGCGCTGACGGATAGTTTGCGGAGCCTGCACGGTCGAGATGATGTACCGATCCTGATTGATCAGGAGGGCGGGCGTGTTCAGCGGATGGGGCCGCCGGTCTGGCCTGCTTTTCCGGCGGGTGCCGCGTTTGACGCGCTTTACGATGTTGCGCCAATGTCTGCGATTGAGGCTGCGCGGGTGAATGCCAAAGCAATCGCGCTGACGCTAGCCGAGGTTGGTATTAACGTTGATTGCCTGCCGCTGCTTGATGTCCGCCAGCCTGAAACGCATCCGGCTATTGGAGATCGTGCGCTTGGCAGTGATCCGATGCGCGTAGCAGCGCTTGGCCGCGCGGTGATTGAGGGATTGCGTGAGGGCGGTGTCGTTGGGATCGTCAAACATATGCCGGGGCAGGGCAGGGCAGTGGTTGATAGCCACCATGATTTGCCTGTTGTGACCGCAAGTGATGAGGAACTTGAATCCGACATCAGCGCGTTCCGCCGCTTGAACAATGCGCCGATGGGGATGACCGGGCACATCATGTTTGAGGCATGGGATAGCGAATATTGCGCCACCATGTCGCCAACCATCATTGAGCAGGTGATCCGTGGCCGCATCGGCTTTGATGGCCTGTTGATGAGTGACGACCTCGATATGAACGCGCTTAAAGGTGATGTGAGTGACCGCGCGGCGAACTGCATCGCGGCAGGCTGTGATCTCGCGCTCAATTGTTGGGGCCGGATGGATGAGATGATCGCAATCGCTAGCAAGGTTGGTGCAATGACGCCACGTGCGACAGAGCGGCTGGCAGCGGCGATGGCAACGATTAGTGTTACTCCTGACACGTCTGAGATTGCCGCATTGATTGCCAAGCGGGATTCGCTGCTGCAATATGCTGCTTGATGGCGGTTACAAACAACTCCGTCATTGCGAGCCCTTCGACTGCCTTGCAGGCGCTCAGGATAAACTTCCGCTTTGCGGAAGCGCGGCAATCCAGTAGCGAGGGTGGGACTGGATTGCCGCGCTTCGCTCGCAATGATGGAGTGGTAAATGGGAATGACAGTTAGTTATGGACAACCTTTTTGAGCTTGAAGAAAGGACAGCCCCAGATCCCGATCAGTTGACGCTTGAGCTTGGCAGTTGGGAAGGCCCGCTTGATTTGCTGCTCGCGCTGGCGCGCAACCAGAAGGTCGATTTGCGCGCGATTTCGATCCTTGCGCTGGTTGAGCAATATCTTGTGTTCATTGATAGTGCCAAGCAATTAAAGCTTGAGATTGCCGCCGATTATCTGGTGATGGCGGCGTGGCTGGCGTATCTCAAATCCTGCCTGCTGTTGCCGCGCGAACCCCATGTTGAGCCAAGTCCCGAAGAATTGGCGATGCGGCTTCAGCTTCGCCTTGAGCGGCTTAACGCGATGCGAGAGGCGGGCGCGCGATTGATGGCGCGCGATCGGCTTGGCCGCGACGTCTTTGCAAATGGAGCGCCTGAGGGGCTTCGTGTCATCCGCAAAAGCCGCTGGGATATGCAGATTTTTGATTTGATTCAGGCTTACGGACAAATCCGCGCGCGCCAAGCGCCCGTGATGCACGTTGTCGCGCGCCGCCATGTCATGACACTTGAAGAGGCAATTGCGCGCGTCTCACGGCTCGTCGGCAGCTTCATCGACTGGACTGATATTAGCCGCTTTTTGCCCGAAAGCGATGATCCAGTGTTTCGCAAGTCCGCTCTCGCCTCAAGCTTTGTCGCGGCATTGGAGCTTGCACGGCAAGGTAAGGTGGCACTTCAACAGGACGAGGCCTTTGCGCCACTTATGGTACGCGCGGCATGAATGATCCGGCGGACGATCTTAGCCGCGCGGTTGAGGCGGCGCTTTTCGCGGCTGAAACACCGCTGACTCCAGCAGAAATCGCCGCTTATGTTGGTGGTGACGCAGATATCAAAGCTGCACTTGCCGATTTATCGGCGAGTTATGCCGGACGCGGCGTCAATCTCGTTGAGCGCGGTGGGCGCTGGCATTTTCAGACCGCGCCCGATTTAGCGCACATTCTGCGGCGCGAACGCGAGGAATCGCGCAAGCTAAGCCGTGCTGGCATCGAAACGCTGGCGATCATTGCTTATCATGAACCTGTCAGTCGCGCCGAAATCGAATCGATTCGCGGCGTCCAAATCTCAAAAGGCACGCTTGATGTGCTGATGGAGGCGGGCTGGGTGCGCCCCGCTGGCCGCCGCGAACTGCCGGGGCGCCCGCTCACCTATGCTACGACGCCGGGATTTCTCGCCCATTTCGGGCTTGAACATCGCCGCGATCTCCCCGGAATTGAGGATTTGAAGGCGGCTGGCCTGCTTGATCCGGTTGATCTGGCGTTTGAATCATTAGAAATGCAGACGGGTGATGCGGATCAACTGGAAACTGTTGATGAGAGCGACTAGATAGGGTTTTCATCGCAGGAGA
>JAYUIX010000120.1:0-21918 GCA_043765635.1 Sphingomonadales bacterium | reverse complement strand
ACGCCTATGAAATCGTGATCAAGCGGATTGAGGGCGATAATCGCGCGGCAAAACCGGGGCAGGGTGCAGCATCATGGTCGCTGTGGCTGCTTTATGGTGGTGCGCTTGATGCGGCGAAGGATTGGGCACGCGCTAAGCCAGCGCTTGAGCGTGCGGTTGCGCTTGGCCCTGAGCAAGCTTCAGCGCTCAATCATTTGGGCTATGCGATGCTTGAGCGCGGCGAAAATCTTGAAGAAGCGACCAAGCTGGTGGCCAAAGCCAGCGCGCTTCGTCCCAATGATCCAGCGATAACTGACTCGCTAGGTTGGGCATTCTTCAAGCGCGGGCAAACGGCGGAGGCGATTACTATTCTTGAAACTGCGGTCGCGAGTGATCCAACAATTTCGGAAACCAGTGAGCATTTGGGCGACGCATATTGGGTTGCTGGCCGCCGTGTTGATGCGCGCTATACATGGCGTGCGGCCCTAGTTCAGGCAGGTGATGCTGATGTGATCAATCGCCTCAATGCCAAAATTGCCGATGGATTGGCGGACGCGCGCAAGTGACATCCCAGGACCGATGGGGCGAAATAGCTTACGCTAAAATCAATCTTGCACTTCACGTCCGCAGGCGGCGACCCGATGGCTATCATGATCTTGAAAGCCTGTTTGCCTTCACAGTTGACGGAGATCATTTGCAGGTTGAGCCAAGCGACACGGTGAGCCTCAAAATCTCTGGGCCGTTTGCGGGGGGCCTTTCTAACGGCGCTGACAATCTGGTGATGCGCGCGGCACTAGCTTTGCACGCCGCGTTCAGCATAACGGCGGGCGCGGCGCTTTCGCTTGAGAAAAACCTGCCTGTGGCTTCGGGAATTGGCGGCGGTTCGGCTGACGCAGCGGCCGCACTGCGTTTGCTTTGCAGGTTATGGGATATCGATAAAAACGATCCGCAAATTAGTCATATTGCACGAAAACTAGGTGCGGACGTGCCCGCCTGCCTCGCGAGCGAAACGCTCTACGGTGACGGGAAAGGTGACGCTTTGACGTCAGTTTTAGTGCCCGGTTTTTCCGGTATGCCATTGCTGCTGGTCAACCCCGGCATATCGCTCTCAACGGCACAGGTTTTTGCGCGGTGGGATGGGGTTGATCGCGGTGCGCTTGACCGAGAGCGCCCTTTTGACGGGCGGAATGATCTGACCGCCGCCGCCACTGCGCTCGTGCCGGAAATTGGCGCGCTACTTGGGTATTTGACGAAGTTGCCCGGCGTAAAGTTGGCGCGGATGTCAGGCTCTGGCGCTACATGCTTTGCGTTATTTGAGAGCGCCGCTGCGCGTGATAGCGCCGCTACGCTAGCTAAGCAGGCGATGCCGCGTATGTGGTGCTTGGCTACTGAGATTAAATGATGGATATCCGGCCAGCTACCCTTGCCGATATTCCGGCACTCCACTGCCTTGTTGAGCGCGCCTATCGCGGCGATAGCGCGCGTAAAGGCTGGACGCATGAGGCGGATTTGCTTGGCGGTCAGCGCACTGATGTTGAAGCGCTGAGCGAAATGATCGCTGATCCGTTGCAGCGGATATTGCTTGCGATAGGTGCGGACGGTTTGGTCGGCTGTGTGCAAGTCAGTCAAAAAAATGCTGGCACGGCCTATCTCGGGCTGCTTTCAGTCGATCCCGATGTTCAAGCGGGCGGATTGGGGAAAGCCCTGATCGACGCAGCCGAGGATGCGGCGCAGATCGAATTCTCAGCCTCTAAAATGGAAATGACTGTTATCCGCCAGCGTAGCGAACTGATTGCTTATTATGAACGGCGCGGCTATGCATTGACGAGCGAAGAACGGCCATTTCCCCATGATGATGAACGCTTTGGCGTGCCGGTAACGCGGGATCTATCATTTGTGGTGCTGGCGAAGGCGCTCTAACCCAAAAGCCCCTCGATCAAATCAAGCGGCATCGCGCCGCCACCAAGCACAATGCCGTGGAAATTGCGCAGGTCAGCGCGCCGCCCAAGCTTTGCCTTATACGCATCGCGCATCGCAAGCAGTCTGAGCTGGCCAAGCTTATAGCCAAGCGCTTGGCCGGGCCACGCCATGTACCGCTCAATTTCGGCAGTCACGCGACTCTGCGCCACGCCGGTAAAATCAAGCATTGTTTCGATCGCCTTTTCGCGGCTCCACCGTTTGTGATGAAGCCCAGTATCAACCACCAACCGCGTGGCGCGGAAAAGTTCATCCTGCAATCGCCCGAGATCGCCGAGCGGATCATCCTTATACGCGCCAAGCTCTGCCATAAGTTTTTCGCCGTAAAGCGCCCACCCTTCCTGAAACGCATTGAAACTGGCGATGCGGATCAGGAGCGGTGCCTCGCCAAGTGCTGCCGCAATCGCACCCTGCGTATGATGCCCCGGAACGCCTTCATGAAAGCTAAGCGTCGGCAGGCGGAAACGCGGCACCGCGCCCATATCGCGCAGGTTGATCCAGTACGTACCGGGACGGGTGCCATCAAGCGATGGGCCATCATAATATCCACCCGGTGCACTATCCTGCGTCGCCAAGGGTACACGCTTGACGACGAGCGACTGGCGCGGGATCGATGCTTTGGGTAGTAATTGGGGATAAAGCGCCTCTGACGCGCGCACCTTGGTGCGAACATAGTCAAGCAGGTCGGCGCGCCCCTTATCGCTATCGGCAAACTGGTTGACGGGGTCTCTGGCGAGCGCCGCCATACGCGCGCCGATACTGCCCTGCGTCAGCCCGCGTTTGGCGAGCAGTGCGTTCATGTCGCTGCTAATCCGCGTTGCCTCATCAAGGCCGATTTGGTGGATTTCATCGGGTGAGAGCGGCGAATCGCCGAGCGCGCGGACATTGGCGGCGTAAAACTCCGCGCCCATTGGCTGTGCCCACACCCCTGCTTCGCTACGGCCTTCGGCGATGAGCGCGGCAATGGCATCGCGTAGCTTGGCATAGGCAGGACGGACGCGCTTTTGCAGGCTTGTCGTCACACGGCGCAGTGCGAGCGTTTGCATCCGCTTGGACAGCCCAGCTTCACCCATCCGCCGCTCTAGCGCCTTGATCAGCGGATGGTTTTCCGCCTTCCCTTCGCCAAAACTATCAAGCACGGGCAGCGTCTTTTCGAGCAAAGCGCGCGGCGGGATGCAGCCTGCGCCTTTATCAGCACGGATTTTTTCGATTACGCCGTCAAACGCGCGGGGGAAGCTATCGAGCTTTTCGATCCACGCATCGACGGCAGCGGCGCTTGCCAGCGATTGCTGCTCCATCATCACGTTGACACTGTCGATATGCGGCCCGGCAAGCTGCGTCACGATATAGGGATTATGCCCTGAAAAACTGAGCGGATTGACGCGACCATAGGGGATCGCTGCTGATCGCGTGCCATTTTCGAGGATCGCACCAACGGTTGCCAGGCGTAGCGATGTCGTGGCAGTGCCCGCAAACTTAATCCGCGCGAGCAAATCGCGGCATGCTTGCAACTCGGCGCGCATTGCTGCCTCGCCACTTGGCGAATAATCGTCAAGCGCGCGTGCGAGTGGCCCGCCATTCAGCGCGCCTGCCGTGCCGTTATACACAGCAGTCTCGCGCAAATGGGTGAGCAGTTTTTCGGCAATCTGATCAATGACCCCCGTTGACGGATCAGGCGCAGCCGCTGGCGGCACTGGCCTGATGCGCGGTTTTGCGCGGCCGCGACGCATTTTCTTCCGCGCCGCAAGTGCCGGAGCCGCCCATAGCGCCATTATGGCACCAACAATCACCCGCCGACCGATCTTCATTTCTATGCTCCTACTTCATTCAAATGGTGACATTTTGCGGCGCAATCGGCAACAGGAGAATATGAGCGAGGCATGGCAGCGGATTGAAGGCGATCGGGAGCAGGGGATGCTCATCATCGCCGATCACGCGTCGCGCCATGTTCCGCCTGATATTGACTTGGGGATTGATCCGTTCCTGCTGGGTACGCACATCGCGATTGATCTTGGTGTAGCAGAATTGGCAAAAACGCTTGGCTTGCCCGCAATTCTTGGTGGCGTTTCGAGGCTTGTGGTTGATCTCAACCGTGAGGAGGATGCGCCGCATATCATTCCGATTGCCAGTGATGGTCATGCGATCCCTGGGAATGCGATTTATCATGAGACGCGAACGGCACGGATCGCGCGGTTCTGGCATCCCTATCATGATCAGATTTCGCAAATGATCTCGGAATATAGCCCTAAACTGCTTATATCATTACATAGTTTTACGCCGCAGCTTGCCAGTGACCCTGAACAAAAGCGCCCGTGGGAGGTTGGCATTCTCTATAATAAGGATGACCGCGCCGCGCGGATCGCGATTCCGCTGCTCGAAGCGGCGGGGGTCATTGTCGGTGATCAACTGCCATATTCGGGCAAGCTGCTCAACGCGACGATGAACCGCCACGGCGAGGGCAGGGGCATTGCCTACCTCGGGATTGAAATGCGGCAGGACTTGATCGGCGACGTGGCAGGGGTGACACGCTGGGCAAATATGTTAGGGCCAATAATTAGGCGCTGCGGCGAAAGGATATAGCTGATTATGCGCGGGCTTGAACATTGGACGTTTGTGATCTTCGTCATCATCGTGACGCTGGCATTCGGCTGGGTGATATCGCCGTTTTACGGTGCGATCCTTTGGGGTGTTGTCACCGCCATCATGTTTGCGCCGCTCAACCGTTGGTTTTTGGCGGCACTGCCAAGGCGACAGAATTCGGCGGCTTTGCTCACATTGCTCGCGATTATCGCGCTTGTGATTGTGCCCGCTGTCTTCATCGGAATTTCGCTCGCTGAAGAAGTCATCGGGCTTTATGCGCGGGTTCGGGCCAACGAATTTGATTTCGCGCAAGTGTTCGCGCAGGTGCAAAGTGGTTTGCCATCATGGGCAGAGCGATTTCTTGATCGCGTCGGCTTCACCAATGTCGATACAATCGCACAAAAACTGTCAGTGGGCTTTTCGACTGTTCTCAGGTTCCTTGCCCAACGCGTGGTCGATTTCGGGCAGCTTGCGGTTGCCTTTATGGCCGCGCTTGGCGTGATGCTGTATCTCACTTTCTTCCTCCTGCGCGACGGTGATCATCTTTCAAAACGGATTGGCAGCCGCATACCGATGCACCTTGATATCAAGGTTGCGCTTGCCGAAAAATTCGCCACGGTCATCCGCGCGACAATCAAGGGCAGCGTTGTCGTTGCGATTGTCCAAGGCTTAATCGGTGGCATTTTATTCTGGATATTGGGTATTCAGGCGGCGCTGCTCGGCGGCGTGGTGATGGGGTTCATGTCGCTGCTTCCTGCAATCGGAACCGGGCTCATCTGGGCGCCCGTCGCGATTTATCTGCTTGCCACGGGTGCAGTTTGGCAGGGGGTCGTGCTCATTCTATGTGGCGTGTTTATTATCGGGATGGTCGATAACGTGCTCCGCCCGATCTTGGTTGGTAAAGAAACGCGGATGCCCGATTATATCGTACTCATTTCTACGCTTGGCGGGCTTGGCATTTTTGGCATCAACGGCTTCATCCTTGGGCCAGTGATCGCTGCGCTGTTCATGGCAGCATGGGATATTTTTGGGCGCGCGAACGCGGCGGATGCGGTGAGTGAACAAAACGCCCTCGTTGCGGCAGATGAGAAGGCAAGAATTCATGACGCATAATTTCGACAAGTCCAAACTCCCCAGCCGTCATGTTTCCGTAGGGCCGGAGCGCGCGCCGCATCGCAGCTATTATTATGCGATGGGGCTGACCGAGGAGGAAATCGCGCGGCCATTTGTGGGTGTGGTGTCGGCTGGAAATGACTCTGCCCCATGCAATACCACGCTTGATCATCAGGCCGATATCGCACGCAAAGGCGTTGAGGCAGGCGGCGGGATGCCACGGCGGTTTAACACGATCACCGTGACTGACGGCATCGCGATGGGCCATCAGGGCATGAAAAGCTCGCTTGTGTCGCGTGAAGTGATCGCGGACTCAGTTGAGCTTTCGGTGCGCGGGCACTGTTATGATGCGCTGGTTGGCTTTGCGGGGTGTGATAAGTCGCTTCCGGGCATGATGATGGCGATGCTTCGGCTCAACGTGCCGTCGATCTTTGTGTATGGCGGGTCGATCCTTCCGGGGCGGTATCAGGATAAAGACGTAACCGTTGTTGATGTGTTTGAAATTGTCGGAAAATATGCGGCTGGTGCGTGCCCGCTGTCAGAAGTTCACGCGCTGGAGAAGGTGGCCTGCCCCGGTCACGGCGCATGCGGTGGTCAATATACCGCGAACACGATGGCCTGTGTGGCCGAAGCGATTGGGCTTTCGCTGCCCAATTCAAATATGGCACCCGCGCCCTACACTACGCGTGATCAAATCGCCCATGCGGCGGGTGCACAAGTGATGGAATTGCTCGCGCGCAATTTGAGACCGCGTAATATCTGTACGCGTGAAGCCTTTGAAAATGCGGCAAGAGTTGTAGCCGCAACAGGCGGATCAACCAACGGCGCGCTTCATTTGCCGGCAATGGCGCATGAGGCGGGGATTTCGTTTGATTTGTTCGACGTCGCCGAAATCTTCAAGACCACGCCCTATATGGCCGACCTCAAGCCCGGCGGGAACTATGTCGCGAAGGACATGTATGAGGCGGGCGGCGTCTATATGCTAATGAAGTCGCTGTTGTCTGAAGGGTTGCTCAACGGCGATTGCATGACGGTGACTGGCCGGACGCTGGCAGAGAATATTGATGAGATTACGTGGAACCCCGATCAGAAGGTGATCCATCCCGCCACAAAGCCGCTTTCGCCCACAGGCGGCGTGGTCGGCTTGCGCGGCACGCTTGCTCCTGAGGGTGCGATTGTGAAGGTCGCGGGAATGACGCGGCTTGAATTCACTGGCCCGGCACAAGTGTTTGACTGCGAAGAGGATGCTTTTGCCGCCGTTGAAGCACGTGCGATCCGTGAAGGGGCTGTGGTTGTCATCCGCTATGAAGGGCCAAAGGGCGGCCCCGGTATGCGTGAGATGCTCTCGACAACGGCTGCGCTCTACGGGCTTGGCATGGGTGAGAAGGTTGCGCTCATCACCGACGGGCGCTTTTCGGGCGCGACGCGAGGGTTCTGCATTGGTCATGTCGGTCCCGAAGCCGCTGAGGGCGGGCCGATTGCCCTGATTGAAGAAGGCGATGAGATCAGCATTGATGCGACCAAGGGGACGATTGATCTCAACGTGCCAGCGGATGTCTTAGCGGCGCGCAGGGCGGCATGGAAACCGCGTGTGAATGATTATCAATCAGGGGCGCTGTGGCGGTATGCGCAAAATGTTGGCCCGGCATTTAAGGGCGCGGTAACGCATCCTGGTGCACAGCACGAACGCCATGTGTACGCGGATATTTAGTTTTGCGCTTGTGCTGCTCCTGATGGGTTGCGGCGAAAGCAAAAAGAGCAACGGCCCGGCGCCGTTTGTGCAGCAAAGCAGCGCGTCGGTTGAAACACCAGTGGAACCACTCAAAACCGTGTGCGCGGTTGAAGGTGAACCTGAACTTGCGCCCGTTTGTGACCGTGAACTAGTTGGTGGACTCCTGACTCTGCGACATCCTAGTGGGGGATTCCGGAGGCTTGAAGTGGTGACGGACGGACGCGGCGTAATTTCTGCTGACGGCGCTGAGCCTGCTAAGGTTGCGACTGTTGGCACCAGCCTGATTGAAGTCAGCGTTGGCAGTGATCGCTACCGCCTGCCAGCAGTGGTACAGCGTTAGGTTTTCACCAACGAATTGCCCGTAATCGTCAAAATATGATCCAGCACCGCTTGATCAAGCAGATTTGAAAATGCGCATCCGACTTGGCACCCGTTGTTCCAGGCGACTTCGGATTGCCAGCCGGAAAGTCCAGGCAGGGTTAGCCAGCACATAGCGGGAGGCCTCGCGCCGCTGGTTAACTCACAGCGAAAGCCAGCGACTGACAGATCTGTGACCAACACAGAGAATGGCTGCGCGCCGGAATAGCGCAGCTTTCCCTTGATCCGAAGCGGAATGCGCGGCGCGCAGCGATCTTCGAGTGTGGCGAGTTTGTAGGGATGAAACAACTCTTCATACAGGCGCATTGGGGGGAACTCCTGTGACTGACAGTCAGGAAGATCGGCCTTTGATGTTAACCAGTAATTGAAGGACAGTATTTATTCCGTTTTAACCATGGACGCCTCAATCGATCCGTTCGCGGTGACCATTCTCAAAGCCTTCGCTGACGAGTGATGCAATCCGCGCGCCAACAACGCTTGCAGATTTGAGCGCTTTGGCATCTTCACCCGGAAAGGCCTGTGCACGCATTTGGGTTGCTGTTGCGCCGGGATCAACAATTGCCACCTTCACCCGGCCAATGTTGCGATATTCCTCGCTATACGCGCCGAGCAAGGTTTCAAACGCAGCCTTGCTTGCGCCGTATGCACCCCAATAGGCACGCGGCGTCTGGCCTACGCTTGACGTCAGCCCGATGACTTGGCCGGCCTCGGCGGAGCGCAACATTGGGTTGAAGGCCGCTATCAGTGCCTGTTGTGCCGTCAAATTGAGCATGATAAGCTGCGCAAATTCCTTCGGGTCAATCGTCTGCACCGGCGTCAAGGTGCCGAGCATCGCAGCGTTGAGCACCAATATGTCAAGCGCTTTGAATCGTTCGGACAAGGCGGCGGCAAGACGCCCGATGCTGTCGCCGTCAATCAAATCCATCGGCGCGATGGTCGCGGTGCCGCCTGCTTCAAAAATCCGTTCTTCTACCGCCTCAAGCCCTTTTGAGATTCGCGCGGTGAGGATGACGTGCGCACCCGCAGCCGCTAACGCCTCAGCCGTCGCTGCACCAATCCCGCGCGACGCGCCAGTGACCAAAGCGGTTTTTCCACTCAGTGGCTTGGTCATCAGACGACCCGTTCATCAAGCTGGAACAATTGCCGCTCGGGCTTGATTTCATCCTGATCGGTCAGCCGTGTTGGGTAATCTCCAGTGAAGCAGGCATCGCAATATTGCGGGCGGATGTCGGCGCGCTGATCCTCACCTAGCGCCTTGTAGAGGCCATTGATCGACACAAAGGCAAGGCTATCCGCCTGAATGAAGTTGCGCATCGCCTCAACATCATGGTTGGCGGCGAGCAGTTTTGATCGTTCGGGGGTATCAACGCCGTAAAAGCAGCTATGACGCGTTGGCGGGCTGGCGATCCGCATATGAACTTCGCTAGCGCCCGCATCGCGCATCATTTGAACGATTTTGAGGCTGGTGGTGCCGCGCACGATGCTATCATCGACAAGGATCACGCTTTTCCCAGCGATCAGCGCGCGGTTGGCATTATGCTTGAGCTTGACACCAAGATGGCGAACGCCGTCTCCGGGCTGAATAAACGTGCGACCTACATAGTGCGACCGGATAATGCCAAGCTCAAACGGAATGCCAGCAGCTTGCGCATAGCCGATTGCGGCGGGTGTGCCGCTGTCAGGGACAGGAATCACATAATCGGCGCGCACTGGGCTTTCGAGCGCAAGCTGTGCTCCAATCGCCTTGCGGACGCTGTAGACGCTTGACCCGTCAACGATTGAATCAGGGCGCGAGAAATAGACATGCTCAAAAATGCACGGCCGCGCGCTTTGTTTGGCGAAGGGCTTGATTGAACGGGTTTCGCCGCCTGTAACGATTACAATTTCGCCGGGTTCCACGCTTCGCAGGTAAGTCGCGCCGACAACGTCAAGCGCAACTGTTTCTGACGCGAAGATTGTCGCGTCACCGAGTTTGCCCATTACAAGCGGACGGATGCCAAGCGGATCGCGGCAGGCAATCATACCTTCGGGCGTCATGCAAATCAGCGAATAGGCACCTTCAACTTGCTTCAGCGCGTCAATGAATTTGTCGAGCAACGTCCGGTAGGTGCTTGTCGCAACCAAGTGAATGATCACCTCAGTATCGCTCGTTGATTGAAAAATTGAACCGCGCCGAACAAGCTCACGTTTGAGCGTCATGGCGTTGGAGATATTGCCATTATGCGCGACGGCGAACCCGCCTGACGCCAGATCGGCATAAAGCGGCTGAACATTGCGCAGCGCCGTCTCACCCGTGGTTGAATAACGCACATGCCCGCACGCGGTATCGCCAGGGAGCGCGCGAATAATCTCATCGCGGTCAAAATTGCCCGCGACATGCCCCATTGCGCGGTGGGTGTGAAACTCACTGCCGTCCCAGCTTGTGATCCCGGCGGCTTCCTGCCCCCGGTGCTGAAGCGCGTGGAGGCCAAGGGCAACGAGCGCAGCGCCCGTATCGCCGCCGCATACCCCAAAAATCCCGCATTCTTCGCGAAGCTTATCGTCATCAAACGGCTGTGTGGTCAGCATGTTTCGGCCCGGTTGTTGCTGCATGACCGGGCCTATAGGCGTAGCGATTTGATTTGTCGCGCTTTTGTGACATGGAAGTGCCATCATGACTGATCCCCGCGAAACCAGCAGCCGCCTTGACCCCAAATATGATGCAAACGGCCTGATCACCGCCGTCGTCACCAATGCGGCGACGGGTGACGTCCTGATGGTTGCCCACATGAATGCCAACGCCTTGGCGGCGACGATCAAGGGCGGCGAGGCGGTATTCTGGTCACGCAGCCGGGGACGCTTGTGGAAAAAAGGCGAAACCTCTGGCCATGTCTTGCGCGTGGTCGAGATGCGGATCGACTGCGATCAGGACGCTCTGTGGATAAAAGCGGAGCCAGCGGGTCCGGCGTGCCATACGGGGGAGGCGAGTTGTTTTTATCGGCGGGTTGAAGGGCATTTGCTAATTCGCGATTGACGTAGCGTCACCCCATTGACCCTTACGTGAACGTCAATTAAAAGACGTATATGTCCAGTCAGTCAAACCACGCCACGCTTGATACGCCCGATCACCGTGATCGGCATCAATATTCAATCTCCGATCTGTCGGAGGAATTTGACGTCACTGCGCGGGCGCTGCGCTTTTATGAGGATGAGGGGCTGATCTCCCCGATCCGGCGCGGGCTTACGCGGATTTATACCAAACGCGATCGCGCGCGGCTCGCGTGGATACTGCGCGCCAAGCGAGTTGGGTTCAGTCTGTCTGACATTCGTGAAATGATTGATCTGTATGACATCGGCGATGGCCGCGCGACACAGCGGCACGTTACCATCGAAAAATGCCTTGCGCGCATTGATCTGCTAAGGCGGCAAAAAGTTGATATTGACGCCCACCTTGAAGAATTGTCGCGTTTCGTCACTATGGTGCAAAATGCCGATGCTGGTTCGAGCACCACAAACTAAATTGACCGGAGAGTCCCATGCCCAAATACACCGCCCCCGTTCGCGATACGCGCTTCATTCTTGATCATGTTATCGGGCTTGATCGCTACACCAACCTGCCCGGATTTGAGAATGCCACGCCTGATATGGTTGAGGCGGTGCTCAGTGAGGGCGGCAAGTTCATGTCCGAAGTTTTGTTCCCGCTCAACCTAAGCGGTGATCAGGAAGGCTGCACCCGCCATGCCGATGGTTCAGTCACGACTCCGGCCGGTTTCAAGGAAGCCTATAAGGCTTTTTGCGAGGCGGGTTGGTCAACGCTTTCGGCTCCTGAGGAATTTGGCGGGCAGGGGCTGCCGCATGTGATTAGTTCTGCGGTCGAAGAATATATCATGGCCGCGAACCAAGCCTTCGGCATGTATCCCGGCCTTACCGGGGCCGCTGTCGCTTCGATCCTTGTCAAAGGCACCGAAGAGCAGAAGGCGACCTACGTGCCAAAGATGGTGTCTGGCGAGTGGGGCGGGACGATGAACCTCACCGAACCGCACTGTGGCACTGACCTTGGTTTGCTCCGCACCAAGGCGGTTCCGAACAGCGATGGCACGCACGCGATTACCGGCACCAAGATTTTCATTTCGTCAGGCGAGCATGATCTCACTGAAAATATCATCCATCTCGTTCTCGCCAAAACGCCCGACGCGCCAGACAATGTGAAGGGCATTTCGCTCTTCATCGTGCCCAAGTTCATGGTCAATGCCGATGGCAGTCTCGGCGCGCGTAACGCGGTTTCATGCGGCTCGATTGAACATAAAATGGGCATTCACGCCAATTCGACCTGCGTGATGAATTATGACGGTGCTACCGGGTTCCTGATCGGTGAGGAGTGCAAGGGCCTCGCCGCGATGTTCATCATGATGAATGTCGCGCGGATGGGCGTTGGCATACAAGGCTTGGCACAGGCCGACATCGCGTTTCAAAATGCAGTGCAATATGCCAAGGATCGCCGTCAGGGGCGCGCTCTAACAGGTGTTAAAGACGTCGATCAAAAAGCCGACACGTTGTTCGTTCATCCAGATGTCCGCCGCACGTTGATGGAGGGTAAGGCACTGACTGAGGGGTTGCGTGCGCTTATTCTTTGGGGATCAATGCAGGAGGATCTTTCGCACAAGGCACAAACCGAGGAAGAACGTCAGCTTTCGGCTGATTTGATGTCGCTACTCACGCCTGTAATCAAGGGCTATGGCACTGATAAGGGCTACGATGTCGCCACCAATTCGCAGCAGCTTTACGGTGGGCATGGCTACATCGAAGAATGGGGTATGAGCCAGTATGTCCGTGATGCGCGGATCAACATGATTTACGAAGGCGCGAACGGTGTTCAGGCGCTTGACCTGGTCGGGCGCAAGCTTGCGCAAAACGGCGGGCGCGGAGTGCAGGCGCTGTTCAAGATGGTGGCCGAAGAAGCAGCCGCCGCCAAGGCTGATCCAGCACTTGCCGATTATGCCACCCGCCTTGAAAAAGCGCTTGGAGATTTACAGGCTTCAACGATGTGGCTGATGCAAAACGGGCTTGCCAATCCGGACAATGCCGGTGCTGGTTCAACGGCTTACATGCACCAAATGGGGATTGTTATCCTCGGCCTGATGTGGCTGCGGATGGCGCGCGCAGCACAGGGCGCATTGACAGCGGGCACTGATGAGACAGCATTCATGGAAGCCAAGCTGATGACGGCGCGTTTCTTCAGCGAGCGCATCATGCCTGACACGGGCGCGCTCCGCCGTAAACTTGAAGCGGGGTCTGAAGTGATCATGGCGATGCCGGTTGAGGCGTTTTGATTGCGTGTAGCAAATGTGCTAGCATGGCGCAGATGCGAAAGATCAGACCATGACCAGACAGTTCAATATTCGATCCGAAAAAGCGCGTGAGCTTGCGACAAAACACGCGCGCCTGACTGGTAAGCCGCTTAGTCAAATTGTCGAAGAGGCGCTTGAGGCATTTGATAAAGGGCAGCTTAGTGGTATTAGCGAGGCCGAGTTATGGGGGCCGCTGCTCCGTGAAGCACAAGCGCATTTTCGCGAATCCAAAACTGAGTTTAGGATCGAAGATTTATACGATCCTGAAACGGGCTTACCCGCGTGACCACAAGTTTTGTGGTTGACAGTTCGGCCATAGTGGCAATTCTTAATCAAGAAGTTGAAGCCGATCATTTTCAATCAATCTTGTCTCTCCAACAGCGTTTGATTGGATGGCCGACGATTTTTGAAACGCGCATTTGGACGATTCGCAATCGCCCCGATGCTCAGAATCCGTGGCTTGATATTTTTATTGACTCTGAATTGACACGCGCAATCGCGTTTGATGGTCAACTCGAAAAGCTTTCAGCGCGCGCATATCGACAGTTTGGCAAGGGCCGCCACCCGGCACAGCTTAATTACGGCGATTGCATGGCCTATGCGGTTGCGAGGCAGCATGATGTACCTTTGCTATTCAAAGGCGCTGATTTTGCGCAGACGGATGTTAAAGTTCATCCAAATTCGGTGGTTATCATATGAAGATTTTTCTTACTGTCGTCGTTGCTCTGGTTGTCGGGCTTTTTGCCTTTACAAAACTGGTCGCGCCGCCAAACCAGCTTAACATTCTTGACGCTGTCATGCTTGGCGGCAGCGGCGTTTCGCGCGTTGCCGAGGGCGTTGTATTTGATACGGCAAACGGCGTGAAGCTTGATGTTTGGGCACCAAAGGAAAAGGCCAAGGCAAAACGCCCAGTACTCGTCTTTTTCTACGGTGGCGGCTGGTATGCGGGCGAGCGGGCACATTACGGATTTGTTGGCAAAGCTTATGCCGCCAAGGGCTTTGTCGTGGTGATGGCTGATTACCGCAAGGTGCCGCAGGTGCGTTTTCCGACGTTCAATGAGGACGGCGCAAATGCGGTACGTTGGGTGCAGGATAATATTGAGAAATTTGGCGGAGACTCGAGGCGTGTGACGCTTTCGGGGCATTCGGCGGGCGCATATATTGCAATGATGTTGACGCTTGATCAGCGTTATCTGCGCAATGCAGGCGTTACGCCGGGATTTGTGCGGGCGACGGTGGGCTTGGCTGGCGCTTACGATTTCCTGCCGTTTGACAGCGTGCGATCAATCAATGCCTTTGCAAAATGGCCAAAGCCAAATGAGACGCAGCCAATCGCATTTGCGCGTGCCGATGCCCCGCCCATCATGGTGCTGACGGGTACGCATGATGACACAGTCAAGCCGCGTCATGCGATTTTATTGGCGCGTAAGCTACGTGAACTTGGCGCGCGGGCAGAATTCAAAGCCTATCCAGATTTGAACCATGAAGACTTGATTATGGCAATCTCAACACCGTTTCGCGGCAAGGGAACAATTCTTGATGACAGTAGCATGTTTTTGCTCGAAAATTCACGGTTGAACTGAGCTATCAAACAACAAAAAGAAATGCGCTCACCATCACTGGTGAATGCCTTTCCCTTATTCAACCGTTAGCAAAAACTGCGATTAGCAGCATCCGCCTGCGGCGCAACATGCCAACCCGAGGGTGCAGCAGCCGTCGATAATTGCGCCAACGAAGTTCGGGGCGCTCGCATGTGCGATGCTGGTTCCGAACACGGCGTAGCCAATGATTGCTGTGTAGATTTTCTTCATTTTTAATCTCCGTATAAATTACATTATCACAAATTCAGAGAAGATCAAACATACGCGGAGGAGGAATGTCTGGAGCGATACGGCGTGAAGACTGCTGCGCAAGCACAGCGGCATAAAGTTGCTGAGGAAGCGGTTGCACGCTCGTTAAGGCGGGTTGATCAGCGATAATGTTGCAGCATAAGACACATCCGCCAGCAATCATGATGTCAAGACTTTGGGTGCCGTTGTCGTTAGTCGGCGCGGTATCGCCTGCCATCTGCGCGCACGCTATGCCGCTGCACTGTGCAGCGCAGGCCATTGAAGCAAAACTGAAAAATGCCAGCATGACGCAAGCAAGCGGTAACCACAAATGCGCGCGGCGCACCGATACTGTTCGCTTGATTGTCATCATCGTCATGAAACGGGTTTCGCTGATGTCTGCGGTTCGGTTACAGCCAATGGGCTTGGTGCCGGTTTGGGCTTGGCAGGAAATGCCTTGGCATTGCGATCAAGCGGTTGGCGATCATTGGCGCGCGGCGTCATGCAATTGTTGAGGTCAGCAGACGCATAAACCGCGCAATTCCAAAGCGCTTTATCATAGCCAGAGCCGACGTTACGCAAATAGCTGAATGACAGCCGATTAAGCTGGGCATCAGTAATCGGGAGCACGCTTGGCACCCAAGCACCCTCAACCCACATCATCACCTTGCAATATTGCTTGCCAGTACAGGCGGACTGGGCAATTTCAAACAGGCGCTTGTGATCGGTTTTGCGGTCAACGAGGAAAATTTTGAAATCACCAGCGGCGTTAACGAAGCGCGGCACTGCAGTTGATGGGACACCTGGTGCAAGTGCGGGCTGTTGCTGGCCAAGCTGCGGAGCAGGTATCGGCAGCCCGGTTTCGCTGTCGATTATCAGCCCGTCAATCATGCCGTCCGGCCCGGAATGAACGAGCGAGATGTTGGAAAGCTTGCCAATCGACGCTTCGTTGCCAGCATAGGCCCCACGGAATGCGGTTGGCGTGCCCCACCATCCGGCCCAACGGAAAAACAAATGCGTGCCCTCCGCCCTGATTTTCTCAAGGCTTGCACTCCATACAGGGACGACCCAATCGGTGTGATAATGGGTGGCATGGCCGACGGGCTTATAAACGCTGCCCGTGAGTGCCGAGCGCGCAAGCTGCTGGAGGCGTTTCCAGCTTTCTGCCGAAGGAATGCGCGCCATTGATCCATCACAGGTGAAGGAGAATTGGCAGCCGGTGCGGCGTTCTTGCCCTTGATAGACAACACCACAAACCGTTTTAGGGAAGGCCGGATGACGAACACGGTTGAGCACCACTTGTGCCACCGCGCGTTGGCCGTCGAGGGCTTCATTGCCAGCTTCATAGAAAATCGCGGAGGCAAGGCAGTCTACCGCGCGCGCCATGTCAGTTTCAACGCCGTTCAATTTGAATGGCTTTGCCGCCGGGTTGGGTGCCTTTGAAAATCCGACTGCACCATTGATCTGTTCAGCGGTTTCGCGTGCGATCGCCTGGATTTCAAGTGGCTCAAGCTCGGGTACAGGCGTTGGCGGCGGCGCGAGTGAAACCGCTACAGCTTTTGATGTCTCAATTGGCCGCGCTTCAGGCACGGCAAAGGTATAAAGTGCGAGCAGCACAGCAATAGCGCCGCCTGCCCAAAGCAGGATGTGGAGCAATTTACCCTGACTAGGCTTTGCTTGACTGACATCAGACATTTTCGATTGCTCCGCTTAAGCTTCGGGCAAGAAGTCAGGAACGGACAAATATCGTTCCCCCGTATCGTAGTTGAAGCCCAGAATTCGGCTGCCCTTAGGCAGATCAGGCAGTTTCTGCGCGATAGCGGCGAGCGTTGCGCCTGAAGAAATGCCAACGAGCATCCCTTCCTCAGTTGCGGCGCGCTTCGCCATCACTTTCGCGTCGTTTGGATCAACCTGAATCACGCCGTCAAGCAATTGGGTGTGGAGGTTCGCCGGAATAAAGCCAGCGCCAATCCCCTGAATTGCGTGCGGGCCGGGCTGGCCGCCGCTGATAACGGGCGAAAGCGTTGGCTCAACCGCAAACACTTTCATATTAGGCCAATGTTTCTTGAGGAACTGCGCCGCGCCTGTAATATGGCCACCAGTGCCAACGCCAGTGATCATCGCGTCAATCGGCGTATCGGCAAAATCGGCGAGGATTTCAGGCCCGGTGGTGCGGACATGCACATCAACATTGGCCGGATTTTCAAACTGCTGCGGCATCCATCCGCCCGGCGTCTGCTCAACCAATTCGATCGCGCGCTCAATCGCGCCTTTCATGCCCTTTTCACGCGGGGTGAGGTCAAACGTCGCGCCGTATGCCAGCATCAGGCGGCGGCGCTCAATCGACATGCTTTCGGGCATGACGAGAACAAGTTTGTACCCCTTCACCGCTGCAACCATCGCAAGGCCGATGCCAGTATTCCCCGAGGTCGGTTCAACAATTGTGCCGCCCGGTTTGAGCGCGCCTGATTTCTCTGCATCCTCAATCATCGCGAGACCGATCCGGTCTTTAATCGAACCACCGGGATTGCCGCGTTCGGATTTGATCCACACCTCGGCATTTGGAAACAGCTTGTTCATCCGGATATGCGGGGTTCCGCCGATGGTAGCGAGAATTGAGTCGGCCTTCATGACTTCACTTCCTTAACACTGGGTTCAAACGTTCGAGCATTGCGCAGTTCGGGAAACAGCCGCGCCCATAGCATGGTTATACATATGGCCCCTATGCCGCCAAACACAACCGCCCCAACTGGCCCTAAAAAAGCCGCAGCAACCCCGGACTGCGCCTCACCAAGCTCATTCGAGCCGGAAATTGCAAGCATTGAAACCGATGATACGCGCCCGCGCATTTCATCAGGCGTATTTAATTGAACAAGCGATGAGCGGACATAAACCGAAAGCATATCCGCCGCGCCAAGCAGCACGAGCATTGACAGCGACAACAGCATATTGGTTGAAAGCCCAAAAACAATCGTCGCAAGGCCAAAGACGACAACCGCCCAAAGCATCTTGACCCCAACGTTATATTTGAGCGGTCGAAACGAGAACCAAAGCGCTAGCGCCGCCGCCCCAAGTGCAGGCGCAGCGCGGAGAAGCCCAAGCCCCTGCGGCCCGACATGCAATATATCACGCGCATAAACGGGCAGCAGGGCGGTTGCCCCGGCAAGCAGCACTGCGAACAAATCAAGCGTGATCGCACCGAACAGGAAACGCTCGCGTCTGACATAGCGCAGCCCATCGACCATCTGCTGCACTGGATGGGCGTTGCCCTTAATCACAGGCGGCGCGATAGGTTTGATCAGCGACAATGCGATGATCGCCACGCCGAGCGCGCCAACGCTAAACCAATAAGGCGATGCCGGACTAATCGCATAGAGCAAGCCGCCTAATGCTGGCCCGCCGACCGAGGCTGATTGCCATGCAATTGAACTCATCGCGATGGCTTGGGGTAGAACGGGTGGAGGCACTAAATTGGGCGCAATTGCGCTCATCGCCGGGCTAACAAATACGCGCGCAACACCGTGGAATGCGGCGAACCCAAACAAAATCGGCAGTGTTAGCGCATCCTGTGCCGTCATGACCGCAAGTGTCGCTGCGCAGCCCATATCAATCGCATTGGCCAATCGCGCAATAAGTCTCCGCTCAAAACGATCCGCAACCCAGCCCGCCAAAGGCGTCAGCAATAACAGCGGCAGGAATTGTGCAATTCCAATGAGGCCAAGCTGAAATGCGGCCTGTCTTGGCGTCATGCCGTAATCGCTGCGAGCGATGTCATACACTTGCCAGCCAATCACCACGACCATCGCCATCGTCGCAAACACAGCGGCAAAGCGCGCGATCCAGAATAAGCGGAAATCGCGGTAAGCGAGGGGGGATTGCGGTTTCGTCACGCTCTTCCCCATGCCGTGCAGTCATCAAAAGCGCAACTATTCGCGCGGGATTATGCCAAAGCGTGCACCTACGAAAAACAGCGTCGGCCATAAAAGCGTAAAGACAATATCCAGCTTTGTGTCGGGCCAGTTCCATGTGCCCGTCAACACCATGCCCAGATACTCGTTGATAGCTTCAAACAAAACGACCGCGAGCCACGGCCAGACCGATTGCATCGGCCGACGGAACAGCGCCATTGTCAGAAAAAATACCAGCAAGCCAAGACTGACGTGCAGTTCACGGTCGCTAAATTTCGCCCATTCACTGAATGCAAGTTTTCCCGCTTCAAATTTAAGCGCGATTTTCATCAACAGGCTTGTTTCGGCAGCAGAAGTTGCCACGGCAATGGCGAGATGGAATAGCATAATATAAAAATCAGCCTGTGAGGGTTACAAAACTATCAAGCACACGCTTTCGCCCGCTTTGTTCAAAATCAATCTCAAGCTTGTTGCCCTCGATTTCTGCAATCACGCCGTAGCCGAACTTGCTGTGAAACACACGCAGACCGATGGTTACGTCACTGCGCCCCTTGTTGCCGAGGCTGATCGCGCTGCCGCGCGCCTCAACAATGCGCGTTGGTTCGCGAGTGAAGCCGCCGCCGCTCGCCGCGCGTACCCAGCCGGGGCCGCGCCCGGTGCCGCGTTCCAAATGCGCAAAAGGATCGTTGCGTTCGCTCGCACTCGCGCGCCACATGCTTTCGCCGCCGCTCATGCTGCTTTCATGAAGCACATGCTCGCTCGGCAATTCACCGACAAAGCGTGAGGGGATACTGCTCGTCCACTGCCCGTAAATCCGGCGGTTGGCGGCATGAAGTATGGTGCAGCGCCGCCGCGCGCGCGTAATCGCCACGTAAGCCAGCCGTCGTTCCTCTTCGAGGCTCGCCAGACCGCCCTCATCCATTGCCCGCTGTGACGGAAAGACGCCTTCCTCCCACCCGACAAGGAAAGTGCGATCAAATTCAAGTCCTTTGGCGGCGTGGATCGTCATGATCGTCACTTTTTCGCCGTCTGCCACGCCCTCATTGTCCATCACCAGGCTAACATGCTCAAGGAAAGCACCGAGCGTTTCATATTCCTCCATCGCGCGCGCAAGTTCGGAGAGGTTTTCGAGGCGACCCGCATTCTCAACCGATTTCTCGGTTTGAAGCATCGCGGTATAGCCGCTTTCATCAAGGATCAGTCGTGCCAGATCAGCATGGGGCAGAGCAGTCGCTTGATCGCGCCAGCGCGCCACATTGGCCACAAATCCGCCAAGCGCCCGCCGCGCCTGCGGGGTCAGTTCATCACTATCAAGGATGCGCGCCGCCGCCGTAATTAGCGAGATTTGCTCGGCCCGCGCGAGCATCTGCACCTTCGCCACCGCCTTATCGCCAAGCCCGCGCTTGGGCTGATTGACGATCCGTTCAAACGCCAGATCATCGGCGGGCTGATTAACCAGCCGTAGGTAGGCGAGTGCGTCGCGGATTTCGGCGCGCTCATAAAAGCGGAAGCCGCCGATAATCTTATACGGCATCCCGATGCTGATGAAGCGCTCTTCAAATTCACGCGTCTGAAACTGCGCGCGAACGAGGATCGCGCAGCCGTCAAGACTGTTCCCGGCGCGCTGATGCGTTTCAATCATTTCGCCAACGCGGCGCGCTTCCTCAGGGCCATCCCACACGCCGATGACGTCAACCTTCTCACCCTCGGCCTCTTGCGTCCATAACGTCTTGCCAAGCCGCCCGCCGTTATGCGCGATCAGGCCCGATGCGGCCCCGAGGATATGCGGGGTGGAGCGGTAATTTTGTTCCAACCGGATAATAGCAGCGCCGGGGAAATCCTTCTCAAACTTGAGAATATTTTCCACCATCGCGCCGCGCCACGAATATATGGACTGATCATCATCTCCAACACAGCAGATATTCTTCCGCGTCTGTGCGAGCAGGCGGAGCCAGAGATATTGGACGCTGTTGGTATCCTGATATTCGTCAACAAGGATATATTTGAACCGCGCCTGATACCCCTCAAGCACGTCGCGGTGTTTTTTGAAGATCGTCAGCATGTGGAGCAGCAGATCGCCGAAATCGCACGCGTTGAGCGTCTTCAGCCGTTCCTGATATTGCGCATAGAGCAGCGCGCCCTTGCCATTGGCAAACCGCTCACTCTCGCCCGCGTCAATATCGGCGGGGATCAGCCCCTTATTTTTCCACTGATCAATTAGCCCGCCCAACGCGCGCGCGGTGAAGCGTTTTTCATCGAGATCAGCCGCGACGATCAACTGCTTCATGACGCGGAGTTGATCATCAGTATCAAGGATCGTGAAATTGCTTTGCAGCCCGGCGAGTTCGGCATGGCGGCGTAGCATCTTCGCGCCAATCGCGTGGAATGTGCCGAGCCACGGCATCCCCTCCACCGCGTCACCGATGATCCGGCCAACCCGCTCCTTCATCTCACGCGCGGCTTTGTTGGTGAAGGTCACGGCGAGGATTTCGGACGGCCACGCCTTGCGCGTCGCAATCAAATGCGCCAGCCGCGCGGTCAGCGCCGCCGTCTTCCCCGTGCCAGCACCTGCAAGCATCAGCACCGGGCCTTCACTCGTCAGCACAGCCTCACGCTGCGGCGGATTAAGCCCGCGCAGATAGGATGGTTCGTCGGTAATAGCAGCTTGAGTCACGCGCGAACGCTTAGGGAACGATGGCGGTGGGGGCAAGGGTATGTAGGCTTTTAGATTTACAACGCGCTCACCCAAAATCCGTTCAACCTGCCGAGCTACTCTGTGATCAAACAGTGTTCATGGATACTGCTGATGCGCATGGAGAACGCGAATTATTTCTACCACGTCTTCACCGACACGGTAAATCAGAATATAATTCGGATGCACAACCAATTCTCTCGTGCCTGCTAATTTACCTGCCCGTCCTATAAACGGGAGGGCCCGTAAATGATCAATATGATGAAGAATTGAGGCTTCGAGTCGCATCGCAGCGGGATAGTTTCGATCTGCAATATAAAGGATAATGGCCTTTAGCTGCGCGCGTGCTTTAGGCTGCCAGATTAGACGGCGCATTACGATGATTTTCCAGCATTTCCCTGAT
>JAYUIX010000119.1:0-5740 GCA_043765635.1 Sphingomonadales bacterium | reverse complement strand
GGCGCGAACGGCGCGCCGGGGTTGGTTGAGATTTCAAATTCAACGCGGTCTTTGCCCGATGGCCCCCACATCGTGTCAGGCAGCGGGGCAATGACAGTACGGAAACGCGCAGCGTCAAGTTTGAGTGGGGCGAGTTCATTTGCCACGGCGGCGTCGAGTTTCGCCGCAGCGGTGGTGCGTGTTGCGGTGAGCGCGTCAGCGGCGGCGGTGTAGGCAGCACGCGTTTCGGCACAGCGTTTTTGGAGTGCAGCAAGCCCAGCATCGCCCGCATCAATCGCGTCGAGTTTAGCCGCGAGTTGCAGCGTCAGCGCCGCCAAATCGTCGGGCGACACGCGGTGTTTGCGGGCCAAGGCGCGCATATCGAACAGCCGCGTTTCGTCGGCCTCAAGCACGGCGGCATCATAGACGAGCAGCCGCGCCGCCTCTCGCAATTGCTCCTCCGCAACGCTTCCTTCGATCAGTGCGCGGTCAATCGCGGCGAGCGCTTCGCTCAAGGCGGGATGTTCGCGCGCGATCCGGTCAAGCGCGCGCGCGGCTTGGCGCAGCTTGCTCAGTGCGCCGTCCGACCCTTCGATGATATCGACGACATCGCTGAGGTCAGCCGCGACGCGCTCACCGCGCTGCATCGCCGCGCGCCGCTCGGCGAGTATTTCTTCCTCACCCGCTTCGGGCGCGAACGCGCGGAGTTCCTCAACCGCATGGTCAAGCCATTCGCGGTCGCGTGAGGCCGTATCGAGCGCGGCAATCGCGGCATCAAGAGCGGTATCAGCTTCGCGCATGGCATGGTGCGCCTTGGTAACGCCTGCGGTATCGGCGCGCGCGAAACTATCAAGCAGCGCGCGGTGGCCGCGTGGGTTGATCAGCCCGCGATCATCATGCTGACCGTGAATTTCAACGAGGGTGTTACCAAGATCGCGCAGAAGGGCAGCGGACACGGGCTGATCATTCACAAAGGCACGGCTGCCACCATCGGCCTTGACGGTGCGGCGGACGATCAGCGGCTCACCCGGATCAATGCTCAGATCACTCTCACTAAGTAGCGTAAGCGCGGCATCGCTGGCTGCAAAACTCGCGGTGACTTGGGCTTGCGCAGCGCCTTGGCGAACAAGCCCGCTCGCCGAACGCCCGCCAAGTGCCAGCCCCAGCGCATCTAACAGGATCGATTTTCCAGCCCCAGTTTCCCCGGTGAGCACGCCGAGACCGCGCTCAAAATCAAGATCAAGCGCCTCGATCAGGACAACGTCGCGGATCGACAAACGCGTGAGCATAGTGTGCCCTTTTAGACTGGGTTTTTCTGCATCAGCTCATAAGCGCGCTCATACCATTTGCTGCCGGGATAATTATTCCCAAGCACGGCGGCGGACTTTTTGGCTTCTTCAGGAATGCCGAGCGCGAGGTAGCTTTCGGTAAGCCGCATCAGCGCTTCGGGCGTGTGCGTGGTCGTATCATATTTATCAATCACTGCACGGAACCGGATGACTGACGACAGCCACTGCGAACGGCGCTGATAAAAACGGCCAATTTCCATTTCCTTGCCCGCAAGATGATCATTGATCAAATCGATCTTGAGCCGCGCGTCGGACGCATAGCGTGTGCCGGGATAGCGGCGCATCAGTTCGCCCATCGAATCGAGCGCTTGCTGCGTGATTTTCTGATCGCGGGTGACGTCGGTGATCTGCTCATAATAGTTTAGCGCGATCAGATAATAGGCATAGGCCGCGTCTTTGTTGCCCGGATGAATCGAGAGGAAGCGCGTCGCCGAACTGATCGATTCGGTACGCTCACCAATCAGATAATAGCTAAATGCGCTCATCAACTGCGCGCGGCGCGCCCAGATTGAGTAAGGATGTTGGCGCTCAACCTCATCAAAGAGGGCTGCGGCAATCTTATAATCCTTCTTGTCGAGCTTGGCTTTTGCCGTCGCATAAAGCGTGTCTACATCGCGCGCGATGTAGGATGTGTCACGCTTGACCCGTGCCCCACCCGCACATCCGGCAACGGATACGCCGACGGCAAGAACAGTAAGGATCGCGAAATTTTTGAGTGGGATGTTACGCATAGGGAAGCTCATAGCGCGAAGTGAGGCAGTCGCCAAGTGGTTGGTTTACTCGTCATTGCGAGCGCAGCGAAGCAATCCAGTCCGCGCTCTGGATTGCTTCGCTGCGCTCGCAATGACGAAGTTTGATGAAACCAGCCCTCACAAAAACCCTTCTGGCTTGGTCACACGCTCGGCATTTTCGTTGCGCGTTGAGGCAAGGAAGCTGTTGGGGCCAACGTTGAGCCAGATCAGCACTGGGTTTGAGATGTAGAAGGACGAAAACGTCCCGATCACAATCCCAAGGAGCATCGCGGCGGTAAAGCCGAAGATCATGTCTGGCCCGAGGAACAGCAGGATCGCAAGCGTAATGATCAGCGACAGCGAAGTCGTCACTGTGCGCGATAGGGTTTCGTTGGTCGATAGATCAATCAACGGCTCCATCGCCATCTTGCGGTATTTCTTCAGATTTTCACGGATTCGATCATACACAACGATCGTGTCATTGAGCGAATAGCCGATGATCGTGAGGATCGCCGCGATCACGTTGAGGTCAAACTGCAACTGGGTCAGTGCGAAAAAGCCGAAAGTCAAAACCACATCGTGAAACAGCGTGACGAGCGCGCCGACGCCGAATTGCCATTCAAAACGGAACCAGATGAACAGCGCGATTCCCGTCATTGCGAGGACAAGCGCAAGCGATCCCGTGCTGAACAGTTCGCAGCCGACCTTGCCCGAAACTGACGCGACTGAGCCGATATTGACGCCGGGATAACCCTTTACAATCTCACCGCGCACCTTTGTGGCGATTTTGTTCGAATCGAGTGCTTGGCCGCTTGCTGTAATCCCGCCGCCCAGACATTTGCTGATCGGGTTGCCGCTGCCGACCAGCGGGATGCGGATATTCATCGTCTGGCTGTTGCCAAGCTCTTGAATCGTGACATCACCGACGTTTAGTTTTTCAAGCCGCGTACGCAGTTCACCAATATCAACTGGCTTGGCAAAGCTTATCCGCATCTGCTGGCCGCCGACGAAATCAACCCCCCAATTCAGCCCGCGTACTGACACCAGCGCAACTGACGACAGGAGCAAGAACACCGAAATCGCAAGCGCGACCCAGCGCCAGCGCAGAAACGCGATATTGGTATTATCGGGAACGAGTTTGATTGGGCGCATGAGGACAGGTTCCGTCAGATATTGATTGTTTTGGGCCGATTGCGGCGCAGATAATCGGCGACAATGAGCCGGGTGAACGTCACCCCGGTAAAGACCGATGTGATAATCCCGATCGCCAGCACCGCCGCAAAGCCCTTGATCGGGCCTGATCCGAACCAGAAAAGAATCACCGCTGAAATGACGTTGGTGATGTTGGCATCAAAAATTGCCGTCGATGCTTCTTTATAGCCAAATTCGACCGCTTGCAGAGCCTGGCGTCCGCGCCGCACTTCTTCGCGAATACGCTCGTTAATCAGCACATTGGCATCCACGGCCGCGCCAATCGTAAGGACGAAGCCGGCAATCCCCGGCAGCGTCAGCGTCGCGTTCAACATCGCCATCCCGCCCAGCACTAGAATAGCGTTCAGGAACAGCGCAAGCGTGGTATAGACCCCGAACCGCATATAGGTGAGCAGCATATAGATCACGAGTGCAAGCGTCGCGACGATGCCCGCGAGCACGCCGCTCTCAATTGAATCCTGGCCAAGCTCTGGGCTGACCGTGCTTTCCTCAATTACCTTGAGCGCCACCGGCAATTTGCCTGAACGCAGCGCAATCGCGAGTTCATTGGCGCTTTCAACGGTAAAATTTCCCGAAATTTGCGCCTGCCCACCAAGAATTGGCTCATTGATGTTGGGGGCCGACAGGACAACGCCGTCAAGGATCATCGCGAACGGCTTGCCGGTATTTTCCTGCGTAGTGCGCGCGAATTTGCGCCCGCCCTGACCATCGAACCTGATGTTGACGATTGGTGCATTGCTTTGCTGGTCAAAGCCTTGCGAAGCGTCAATCAACTGATCGCCCGACACCATGATGCGGCGCTGCACCGCAATCGTCGGGCCGCCACCCGGATTGTCAGGATAGGGCAGAATTTGGCTCCCCGGTGGGGCAATGCCCTTCGCGACTTGTTCGGGGTCAGCGGTCAGATCAACCAGCTTGAACTCAAGCTTTGCCGTTTTGCCGAGCAGAGATTTCAGGCCTTCGGGATCTTGCAAGCCCGGCACCTGCACCAATATCCGGTCGGCCCCTTGGCGGACAACGGTGACTTCGCGCGTACCATCAGGGTCAATCCGCTTGGCAACCACGGTGCGCGCGGTATCCAACGCTTTGTTGACCTCTTCTTTAAGTCCCGCATCAGTTGGCGTCATCACAATGCGAATTGAATCGCGCACCGCGACATCCCAATCGCGCTGACCGGTGACGCCAATCCCGTTGGTCAGATTGCGGACGAGATCAACCGCTGTATCAACCTGCGTTGGATTGCGCACCAAAAAGGCAAGTTCACCGCCAGCGGTTGAAATATCACCAATTTCAATTTTGGGATCAGCGCGGCGCATTTCGGTGCGCACGCTTTCTTCCATCTTTTCAAGCCGCTGTTTCTCGACATCGCGGGTGTCAGCCTCAAGCAGCAGATAGCTGCCCCCGGCCAGATCAAGCCCGAGGTTAATCTTGGTCGCGGCGAAACGTTCGGGCAGGTAGCGCGCAAGCGACGCGCCGCCCAGACTCGGCACAGCAAGGAGGATGCCGATAAAAATCGTCACCAGTACCAGCACTACTTTCCAGCGGGGAAAATCAAGCATATTTGCGGCGATCAATCATTGGCTGGCTTGGCGGTGCCAAACGGGGTGACATCGGCAAGCGTTGCCTTGACCACCTTGACGCGGACGTTGCTCGCGATTTCAACCTCGACAATATCGCCCTCAACCTTGGTGACTTTGCCGATCAGGCCGCCAGCGGTAACGATGCTATCGCCCTTTTTGGTTGCGTCAATCCGGGTGCGTTGCTGCTTTGCGCGCTGCTGTTGCGGGCGGAACAGCAGAAAATAAAAAATCACAAAGATCAGGAGCAGCGGCACAATCTGGAGAAAAAAGGCCATGCCGCCCGAAGGCGCAGCGGCACCAGCGGCTTGGGCAAATGCGGGGGTTGCAAACATCATGATACTCTTGTCTGAAGGAAGCCAGCACCAAGCCAGCCCATGTCTGTGGGCGCGCCTATCACGTTCGGGCGGCTTCGCGCAATACTGACGGCATAATGCCGCATCTGATGTGAGGGGATTATCAATGATTGTTGTTATGGGAACCATCCAACTGGCCGAAGGTGATATCGAACGGCTTCACGGCGATATCACAAAGCAAATGGCGGCAACGCAGGCCGAAGACGGCTGCGAGCAATATATCTTTTCGCGTGACGTCACCGATCCCAATATGCTCCTGATTTCCGAGCGCTGGCGCGATATGGACGCCATCGCCGCGCACGGCAAAACGGCTCACATGGCCGAATTCAACAAAGCCATCGGCGGCGCAACGATCAAGTCGATCAGCGTGAAAGCCTATGAAGTGGCGAATGTACGGATTTTGTTCGGCGAATAGGGGATTGCCCTTCGGCAAGTGTAGGCGTAATGCCCGCGCTCCGGTCGGGACGTAGCGCAGCCTGGTAGCGCATCACACTGGGGGTGTGGGGGTCGCAGGTTCGAATCCTGTCGTCCCGACC
>JAYUIX010000118.1:0-23029 GCA_043765635.1 Sphingomonadales bacterium | reverse complement strand
GAAACTGTAGCGCAGCCCAAGCAAAGCCGTTCCGGTCAGATCGCCCTCTTGCCCGTCAACCCGGCTTGAGAAGAGACCAACCGCTGCGGTCGTGCTTAGATTGCGCCCAAACGTCCGGTTATATGCCCCTGCCGCCCCCGTGCTCAGCACGTTTGGCGAACCCGCAATACCAGAATCAAACAGGCTCGCAAAGACCTGTGCATTGATATTTGAAGCTTCATCAAGCTGATAGGCGATCTGGCCCTGCGTGAAATAACTTTCATCGGTTATCCCGTTGAGCGAGAATATCCCGCCGCCTGTCGGTGCGCGGTATTTGCGCTGGGCATAGCCGGCACCAAAGCCAATGTTGAGAGGGCCACGGTTGGTCGAAACCAAGCCAGTGATGCCGCGACTGCGGAAGACTGAACCATTGACTGACTGGAACGCAGGATTAAGGCATCCGCCCGAACGTCCGCCGCCCGTGCCACCGAACAAACACCCGCCCGTCTGCGAATTGAGCGGATTGTTGAAGTTGGTGAAATTCGTCGGCAGCAGCGCAAGATTATCGTTCAACTGCTGCGCGAAGGTTTCAACCTGATCAAAGACATTGAGCTGAAACGATGTTGCCGAACTCGAAAGATACGTTGCCGAACCAGTGTATGACAGGCCGCCAAAACGCTTGCCAACGCGCGCCTCGATATTGGTGCGACGGCTTGGCCGCCAGACGACACCCGCATCATAGAATAACCCGTCCTGATTATAGGCAAGCTGGCGCGGGCTGCTCTTGTCAGTCACAAAACGACCACTGCCGTTCACGACAGGCTGACCGTTTGCATCAAGCAGCGGCGAACGCTGGCTCGCCTCGATATCCTCATAACCAGCACCTGCGACCAGCGCGACGGTTGGTGAAACCGGCAACACGACATCGCCGCGCACTGTTTTGCTTTCAAAGCGTTGGTCAAGCTGCCCCGCATCTTCACGCTCAAATGCGCCGCTGACTGTCCAGCCGAAGGGCAGCACACCCGATTCCATCCCGACACTTGCAGAGGCAAGGTTGGTCACAGAATCGTCAAACTGATTAACCGCAGGCTGGCCCGGCGCTGGCGTAAATTTGCCCGCCTCGGCACGGGTGTAGCCAAGCCGGTAAGCGCCGCTGACTTTCAAATCCCCCACATTGGTGGTGAGCGTTGGGCCGACATAGCCCGAATAGACCTGAACGATATTATCGACATTGCCGACAAGCAGCCCCGGCGCACTGCCGCGAATATCCTGCCGCGCGCGTGTGGCAATTCCGCCTGCTTCGATACTCAGCTTGTTCGGAACGATACCAAAACGACCGCGCGCAAGGCCTGTTACAACGTCCTGATCATTGACATTCTTGCCATAATCAAAGCGGCGCTCATAACGAAAGTTAACCTGTGCTTCGCTGCGTGCGTTTGAGATCGACGCATCAATGCCAGCGGCAACGGTGCTATAGGTCAGCACATCGCTATCACCTTTAAGATTGGCGGTAAGGACTTGCCCGACTTCGAGGTAGGGCGTGACTTGGGCCTTTTTCGCGGTCGCTGGCATCGATGCCGCAAGCGCAACCAGCGCTGATATGGTTGCGAACGTCTTGTGATGGATGGTCATCTCACTCTCCAAATCCATAATAAGAACCAAATTTCCGGTTGGTGCCGCTGTACGAAACGCCGTTCAGCATGAATTGCAGTCGCGGGCACGCATCAAGCAGCGACATTGTGTCACGCAGCGCGCTTTCAGTGGTTTGATCGGCGCGCACAACAATCACGCACTGCCCAACATGAAGCGCCAGCACCGATGCCGGTGACGCTGCAAGCGCAGGCGCTGAGTCGAACAGGATGATCCGGCGCGGCTTGCCTTCGATCAAGCGGGCGATCAATTTGCCCGTGCGTTCGGACGCGAGCAGTTCAGTATCATTGTTGGTTTGCAGCCCCGCTGGCAGCACCGAGAGGTTGGGAACGTCAGTATGGATCAGCAATTGCTCAACATCGAGTGCGGGATTTGCAAGCGCATCCATTAATCCAGGCCCACCGGGAAGCCCGAGTGTCGAAAGAATTTCAGGCTTGGCGACATCAGCATCGACCAGCACAACCTCAATCTCGGTCTCGCTCGCCATCGACAGCGCAAGATTGACTGACGAAAAAGTCTTGCCCTCATTGGGTTGGGCTGAACAAATCAGGATAAGCTGCCCGCGCTCAATTGCTGTGCCGCCGGGGCCGCCAAGTGCAGATAGCAAAAGCTGACGCTTGATCAGGCGAAACTCTTCCGAAAGGCTGGTCGGCGGCGCGCCGGGAACGATAAATCCGTGTGATCGCAGCAGTTCGCGGTCAATTTTCACAAGCGATGCGGTATCAATCGGTGGCGCAGCGGGCGGCGCGGGCATAGCCACGGCAACAGCAACCGCAGGCTCAGCGGCATTGAGCGGCGCAGCCCGATCGCTGATCATCCCGAAATCATAAGCCTCGGCGGCGCGCTCAATCAGCGATCCGGCGGCGTCTCTTTTGCGTTTCATCGCCATCACCGTCATGCCACCATTCCGCGTTGAACAAATTCAACGGTCATCAAAAGCGCAAAAGCCCCGACCAATCCGGCGCATCCGACGACGAAATATTTGAGCTTTTGCGCGCGTTTTTCGCGCTGCGCCGGGTTCATCACCTCAGTGATTGAGCCGAGTACAGGCAGGCCGCTTGCGCGCTGCAATTGTTCCGCCGTCGTGTAAGTCGATTTGATCTGGGCAATCCCGAATGCAGCCGCTGCGCCCGCGCCAATCGCCGCAAACAACACCAGTGTCAGCAGCATTGGCCGATTCGGCGCGGCGGGCGAACGCGGTGACGTTGGCGGTTCAATCACACGGAATTTGATCGAATCAGTGTCTGACTGGATTGATCCGCGCAGCTTGACCTCTTCGCGATCCGAAAGCAGCTTGTCATAGGCAGTTTTGAGAACTTCATAATCGCGATTGAGCCGCTGCTGCTCCTGCGCCACGCCGGGTTCAGCGAATTGACGCGATTGAAATTGCGAGAGCTCAACTTGAAGCTGGGCACGCCGCCCGCTAAGCGCAGAGACTTGCCCCTGCCGTTCGGCCTGCATAGTGCGCAACGTGACATAAAGCGGATTGGGGCTATTGCTGCCACCGACCACCCGCCCCGGAGCCTCATTCGCGACCGACGCGCGCGCGCGCGCCAACTGATTGCGCAGCGAGATCATATCGGGATAACCCTCAGTCCAGCCGCGCGCCAATCCGTCGGAAATCTGACCTTCCAACTGAGCAATCCGCCCCGCAGCCCCGCCACCGCCGACAAGCGTACCCGGGGTGTTGATCGTCGGCGGAATCGACGCAATCTGGCCGTTGACTGCCGCGAGCGAGCCTTGCGCTGCGCTGAGGTTCGAATCGACTTGGCCAAGCTCTGCGCGTGCGGCATCCATCCGCTGGCTCACCGAACCAACACCGGGCAAAAGCCCCATATTGCGCTGTTCAAATTCTGCGCGCCGCGCCTCGGCTTCCTGCAACTGCACCTCACGCTGGGCAAGCTGGGTATCAAGGAACTGGAGGGTTTGCGCGGTTTCGGCGCGATTGCCCGAAAGATTGCCCTCAACGAACAAATCAAGCAGCTTTTGGACAATATCCTTGGACAGCTTGGCATTTTCATTATTCGACATGCCGCCCGAGCCTGACGCAGCGCTGATTTCAAACAAATTGTCCTGAAGTGTCACAATCTCAATGTTCTTGCGCAGGCTGATCACTTGATCGGCAATCTCACGCGGGGTTGAGCCCTGCTGGATCAGCGCGGTACGCCGCACCACTTTCTCAAGATTTTCGGCTGAAGTCAGCGTTTGCGTAATTGTTTCGACACTGTCTTTGCCTTCGGCGAGTGAAATGCCAAGCTTGCCAGGCAGCATCGTCTGCATTTGAACAAACACGCTCGCGCGCGATTCGTAAGTGTTGGTAATCCCGCTGACGACGAGCCAGCCGAGCAGCGCAACACCCCACGCAACGCCGAGCGCCAGCCAGCGCCGCTTCCAAATGCCGTGGATCGCAATCCGTACTTGTTGATAAAGGCTTTCCATTATTCGCCCGTCAAAACGCCGATTCGGGGATGATGATCACGTCACCGGGTTCAAGTCGGACGTTCGCCCGCGAGTCGCCGCGTTTGAGGAGATCGCCAATTTTTACCGCATATTCGGTCTGCTTGCCGGTCTCACGGTTTTGACGGATCAGGCGCGCGCGGTTTCCGGCGGCAAATTCTGAAAGGCCGCCAACCGCGATCATCGCGTCGAGCAAGGTCATATTCGCACGGTAGGGAATTGAGGCGGGCTTTTCAGTCGCGCCGACCACGCGGATTTGCTGAGAGAATGTGCCTGCGAAATTATCGACAATCACTGAAACCAGCGGCTCATTGATATATTGCGAAAGCTGAACCTTGATGTCTTGCGCGAGCATCGTCGGGGTTTTGCCGACGGCGGGCATATCCTCAATCAACGGCGTCGTGATGCGGCCATCGGGGCGCACTTGCACTTTTGCGCCAAGTTCAGGATTACGCCAGACGAAAATCGTCAGCGTATCAAGCGGGCCGATGATATATTCCTCGCCCGGCCCTTCCTGCGCGGTCACAAAGCTTGCCGGGGGCAATTTTGGCCCCGTCGCGCTGGTTGAACAGCCACTTAGCGCGACTGCGCCAAGGCTCACGCCGAGCAAAAGTTTTGATGAAAGAGCAAGACGCATAACAAAATCCTTAACCTTACGACGCCGCGCGCATGCCTCCACTCCCATGAATGAGGGCAAAACAAGACGAAGTTCGCTATCCGTTATCAGGCAAATAGGTGAAAATATTGTTAGGATTAACCGCGCGGCAAGACTGTTTCAGTCGTTAACCAACAATTCGGCTGGTTCGGGATGACCCAAAAACCCGCTTGGGCTGGCCGAACGACCATAAGCCCCCGCCATAAACACCGCGACCAAATCCCCCGCCTCAGCGCGCGGAACGCTCACCATGTCACCAAGCCGATCAAGCGGGGTGCAGAGGCAACCGACAATGCTCACCACCTCTTGCGGCGCGCTGTCGAAGCGGCTTGCAATCGCCACCGGATAGTTACGCCGCACCACGGTGCCGAAATTGCCCGATGCCGCAAGCTGATGATGCAGCCCGCCGTCAGTCACGAGAAAAACCTCCCCGTGGCTGGTCTTGCGGTCAACAATCCGGGTCAGGTAAACCCCTGCCTCGCCCACCAGATAACGGCCAAGCTCAATCGCAAAGCGGGTATTTGCCAGACTTTGCGGCAATGCCGCCAGCCGCGCAGTCAGCGCTTCACCCACGCGTTCAAGATCAACCGGGATGTCCTTGGGAAAATAGGGGATGCCAAATCCGCCGCCGAGATTGACCAGCGGCGGCACCGCGCCAATCGCATCAGCAAGTGCTGCGGCCAAATCAAGCGTTTGCCCTTGCGTCGTTGCGATGGCTTCGGCGTCAAGTGCTTGTGATCCGGCAAAAATATGAAACCCACGCCAATCCGCGCCTGCCGCGATCAGCGATTTGACGAGCGCAGCCGCGCGGTCAGCATCAACCCCGAATGGCCTCGCGCCGCCGCCCATCCGCATGCCCGAGCCACGCAGATCAAAATCGGGATTGACCCGCACCGCAAGCTTGGGCGCGGTGCCGAGGCGGTCAGCGATAGCGAGAGCGCGGTTTGCCTCGCCTTCAGATTCGAGATTGAGCGTGACGCCCGCGACAATCGCCGCCTCAAGCTCCCGGTCACGCTTGCCCGGCCCCGCGAACGAAATATGCTGCCCGCCCGATTTGAGCGCCAGCGCCATCTCACCTGATGACGCGACATCAAGCCCGTCAACGAGCGGCGCAATCGCTTGAAGCAATTCGGGCATTGGATTGGCCTTGATCGCATAATGGAGCCCAAGCTCAGCCGGAAACGCGGCGCGAAACCGCGAAATCCGCGCTTTGATCAGTGCGAAATCATAAACAAACAGCGGCGTATCGCCCGCGCGCTCCGCAAGCGTTTCCACGTCTTCGCCGCCAATCATCAGGCGTCCGGCTTCATCGGCAGTGAAGTGTGCCGGAATAGTGCCCATTGGTTTCATGTGGCGACCCCCGCCTTGATTGCGGCGCGATCAAATTTGCCATTGGCGTTGCGCGGTAGCGTCTCGCGCCAAATAATTTCGCGTGGCACCATATAGCCGGGCAGCTCACGCTTGAGATAATCGCGCAGCACAGCTTCGCCCGATCCGTCGCCGCATACAACCAGCACTACCGCCTGCCCCAACCGTTCATCGGCAACACCAAACGCAACCGCTTCTGCCGCAACGCCGCTTGCAGCGGCAGTCTCTTCAATCTCAGACGGACTGATCCGGTTGCCCGAAACCTTGATCATTTCATCGTCACGCCCAACAAAATAGAGCAGGCCTTGTTCATCGCGCCGCACTGTATCGCCCGACCAGACCGCAATGCCGCCATATTCCGAAGCGGACGGCGCTGGCCGAAAACGCTGCGCAGTGCGCTCCGCATCATTCCAATAACCCTGCGCCACCAGTGGCCCGCTATGGACAAGTTCGCCAGGTTCATCATCATCCGCCACACTGCCATCGCCGCGAATGACAAGGATTTCGGCAAAAGGAATGGCACGGCCCATTGACGTCGGATGCGCCGCAACGCGCGCAGGATCAAGCCATGTTGAACGAAATGCCTCGGTCAGGCCGTACATCGGCACGATATCCGCCACCGGAAAACGCGCGCGCAGCCGGTCAATCAACGCAGGCGTCAGCGCACCACCCGAATTGGTAATCCGCCGCAACCGCGCAGCACTTTCAGGCGGCCAATCATGATCAAGCAGTTGCAGCCACAGCGGCGGCACACCTGCAAGCGTCGTAATCTTGTACCGCTCAACCGCCTTCGCCACATCCTTGGCAAGCAGATAATCGAGCGGCACAGCGCTTGCACCTGCCGCCCACGCTGAGAGCAATTGATTCTGGCCGTAATCAAAACTGAGCGGCAAAACACCGAGTACGCGGTCAGCGCGCGTAAGCCCCAAATAATGCGCGACACTAATCGCGCCGAGCCACATATTAGCGTGGCTCAGCATCACGCCTTTTGGCTTGCCGGTTGACCCTGATGTGTAAAGAATCGCTGCAAGTTCCCCCGGATCACGCGCAGACAGCGGCATTGGTTCCGCAGTCATCATTGCATCGCGCAGCGCATCCTCAAGCAAAATCGTGCAACCTTCGGGGCAATCCCTCGCTTCAAGCGCATTCACCCTGCCCGCCCCGGTGATCAGCATCCGCGCGCCGCTATCAGCCAATATATGCGCCACCTGCGCGCGTTTGAGCAGCGGATTGATCGGCACATGCACTAACCCAGCCCGCGCCGCCGCGAGGGGCATCACGCACGCCTCGATTGTCTTGGGCAGCCACGTCGCGACGCGGTCTCCAGCGATTAGCCCCTGCGCGATCAGCGCTGCCGCCATCTTTCCAACAACCCCGTGAAGCGCGTCATAGTCAAGCGACTGATCACGGCTTATTAACGCGGTGTCGTTATTGGAACCCAAACTCACCAAATGGTCGAGCGGTCTTGGATCTGGGTCTAAGGCGGGCAAAATTGATCCTTTATTGAGTAAGGTTTTAATCTGTGGGACATTACTAGCATGGTGTGGGTTAAGGGAGAATTGCTGACCAGCCTTGATGCTGCAAGCCTTGATCCAACCGATCAACTCACCCGCGAAGGACAGTCGCACCTGTTCGACCGGATTGACTGGTTGCGCCGTATATTACGTCATTCTAGGTCAACCAAAACACCGCTCATCGCGCGCGCCGCTTCGGAGGGAGCGCTGGCATGGCTGTTCCTCAAATGTGACAATAACGGTCAGTTTAAGGGACTCGCGAACTGGTATAGCTTTGCATATCGCCCGATTTTCGCGGGCAATCCTGACGACAGCCGCAAACTTTTGATGCTCAAGGCGATTGCCAAACGACTCCGCAAAATGCGGAATGCGCCGTCCAGTATTTCACTAAGTCCTGTGCCGCGCGGCGATGGATCGTCGGGTTTACTGGCACGCGCGCTCAAACATTCGGGCTGGATCGTGTTCAGCACTCAAGTCTCAACAAGCTGGACAGCCCATGTCTCCGGGCTTTCGTTCGAAGACTATTGGGCGACCCGCCCTGGCCAGTTGCGTAGCACTTACAAGCGCAAAAACTGCAAGGCAGATTTTGATGTTGCTATTTATGATCAATTTGATGAAACGGCATGGGAAGAATTTGAAGCTGTTTACGCCGATAGCTGGAAGCCTGAAGAGGGATCGCCCGCATTCCTGCGCGAAACCGCGGTTTTTGAGGGCATGGCTGGTTGCCTCAGGCTTGGAATATGCAGATTGGAGGGCGTTGCCGTCGCTGCGCAATATTGGACGGTTGAGCACGGCACCGCCTATATTCACAAGCTCGCTCACCGTGAAAGTGCGCGCGAACTGTCACCTGGCACGATCCTATCGCGCGCGCTGTTTCAGCACGTCATTGATCAAGACGCGGTTGATGTGATTGATTTTGGCACTGGCGATGAGCCTTACAAAGCCGACTGGATGGACGCGAGTGCGCTGCTTGACCGGATCGACGCCTATAATCTACGCCGCGTCAGCGGGCTGATTGGGGCGGTGCGCGCATTCATCTCGGCGCTTGTCGCCCGCGTGCGCGAACGCTAACGCGCAATCGATACGGTACAGGGATTAATGAGCGTAATGACACAACAGCATAGCGTCGATATGATCGTGCGAAGCGTTCTCGTTGATGTGCTTGGGTTAAGCCCCGCGCGCACTGATGCGCTTGACGGCGACAGCGGGCTGTTTGGCACGCTGCCAGAACTTGATTCAATGGCGGTTGCCAATCTGCTGACTGAACTTGAAGACCGGCTTGGGATCATCATCGAGGATGATGAGCTTGACGGCGAAATGCTCGAAAGTTTCGGCAGCCTCACCCGCTTTCTTGAAGCCAAAGTCAGCAGGTGACTGACACCTACTCATGGCGCGGTGGCAACGAGCTATGGCTCAGATATGGTATTAACTATCCGCTGCAAATTATTATAATAGAACCTTTGTTTGAAGAAAAAAATCGTTGCCGGCGATTGCTTTCAAGCGTGATGCGCGGGCTTGCCAATAATGGAATTGGTTCGGTTTTGCCTGACCTTCCGGGCACAGGCGAAAGCCTTCTCGATATCAGCGCAGTTTCATTTGATGACTGGCAAGACGCACTGAAGGCAGTGGTAGATGCAATCAAACCAGAAGTCGTCGCCTCACTACGTGGCGGCGCACTGCTTGACGGCGCAGTTGCAGCGAAGGGTTGTTGGCGCTTTGCCCCCGAAACGGGTGCGCGCATCGCCCGCGATCTCAGGCGCACCCGATTGAGCGGTAGCGCGCTTTATGCTGGGCACGCGATCAGTGATAGTTTTCTGAATGCGCTTGAAAGTGCCATACCCTGTCCACTGGTTCCACTACGCACGCTTCGCCTTGAAAGCGATGCGGGCGATGCTGATACGCGCGTGGCAGGAACGCCGCTATGGCGGCGCGCCGAACCAGGGGATGACCCAGAACTTGCGGCTAAACTTGTTGCTGATCTCACCGATTGGGTAAAGCAATGCGCCGATTGCTGAACTTTCCCTGCGAAGGTGTCACATTGGCTGCAACATTTGATGAAGCGCCCGGCACTGCTGGCTTGCTCATCGTTTCTGGCGGCAACGAAATCCGTATCGGCGCGCACCGGGGCATGGCGAAATTGGCAGGCGATATCGCCGCCGCTGGCTATCCAGTGTTCCGCTTTGATCGGCGCGGCATTGGCGACAGCGATGGCGAAAATGGCGGCTTCACCAAAAGCGGCCCCGATATCGCCGCCGCCATCACCGCCTTTCGCGACGCCTGCCCAGAACTGACGCGGATCGTCGCATTCGGCAATTGCGATGCGGCATCCGCACTGTTGCTTCACCGACCGACGGGGATCGCCGCGCATATCCTCACCAATATCTGGGTGGTCGAACCAACCGACGATCTACCGCCGCCCGCCGCAATCCGCGCGCGCTATACTGAACGGATGAAAGACCCCAAGGCGTGGGTTGAGCTATTTACCGGCGCAATCAATCTCCGCAAGCTGATCGGCGGCCTGATGCGGATTTCCAAGCCGCAAGCCCCCTCATCGCTCGCACAGGACGTCGCCGCCGGGTTGGCTATAGTCGAGGGGCGAGTGAGGATCTTACTCGCAGAGCAAGACGGCACCGCGATTGCCTTTGCCGACGCCTGGAATGGCCCAGCTTTCTCGGCAGCGCGGAGACGGAGCGATATCGAAATCAAAAAAATTGCCAGCGCATCACACAGCTTTGCCAGTGCGAGTGATTATGCGGCGTTACGCGAGACCATCATTGCGGCGCTAAAGATGCTCAATCCGCCAGCCGACGCTTAACGTCATTCCCGCGCAGGCGGGAATCCATAAACTCAGAACCAAGCAAGTGCGCGTCACCGTTGCCACAAATTCCGAAAGTCTGGAGATTATGGATTCCCGCCTACGCGGGAATGACGAAAACTATTTAGATCTCTATTGTTTACCCCCGCGCGGCAAACTCCGCATGGGCCAAAAATTTTTCAGCATCAAGTGCCGCCATGCAGCCCATCCCAGCCGCCGTTACCGCCTGACGGTAAATTTTGTCAGTCACATCGCCCGCCGCAAATACGCCAGGAATGCTTGTGCGCGTGCTGCCAACCTCAACGAGCAGATAACCGTCATTATCCATCGGCAGACGATCAACGAAAATTTCAGTTGCTGGTTTATGGCCAATCGCAACGAACGCGCCGTCAACATCAAGCCGCGAAATTTCGCCGGTCACTGTGTCTTTCAGGTCAAGCCCAACCAGTCCAATCGGATCACCGCCGCCAGCGAAATTGTCAACGGCCTTATTCCATAGCACGGTGATGCTTGGGTGCGCGAACAGTCGGTCTTGAAGGATTTTTTCAGCACGGAACGTATCGCGGCGGTGAATAACGGTGACGTCCTGGCTATGATTGGTCATATACAGCGCCTCTTCAACCGCCGTATTACCGCCGCCAATTACCGCAACTTTTTTACCGCGATAGAAGAACCCGTCACACGTGGCACAGGCCGAAACGCCCTTGCCTTGCATCGCGGTTTCGCTTTCAAGCCCTAGCCAGCGTGCCTGCGCACCTGTGGCTATCACCAGCGTATCGCACAGATAAATGTCGCCGCCATCGCCCGTCAGCTTGAACGGGCGCTGAGACACATCAACATCGACGATGATGTCATACATCATCGTCGTCCCGACATGTTCGGCCTGCGCGGTCATTTCCTCCATCAGCCACGGGCCTTGAACCACATCGCGGAAGCCGGGATAATTCTCAACATCAGTGGTGATGGTAAGCTGCCCGCCGGGCTGAATGCCCTGAACCACGATGGGCTTCAAACCAGCGCGCGCGGCATAAATTGCGGCGGAAAGGCCAGCCGGGCCAGACCCGAGGATCAACATGCGTGTTTGAATTGTTTTGCTCATGCCGCCCAATATAGGAATAAATTGCCGGAAAAACATGGTAGCGGAGGAGGGACTTGAACCCCCGACACGCGGATTATGATTCCGCTGCTCTAACCAGCTGAGCTACTCCGCCCCAAACGGGAAATGCGCCTATAGCAGAGGCGATTTTGCGGTCAACTGGCGATAAGCGGTGGCGGTGTTTTCATCGCCCTGCCCCCGCCGAAGCGGTATGCCGCAATCGGTGACCACGGCCCGCCCCGGTAATGCCACGCCGCAAGCCCTGCAATCATGAGCGGACGGGGTTTGAATTCGGCTGAGAGTATGCCAAGCAATGCCTTCGCAGCCGCAGGCTTTGCTTTATTTTGGATCGTAATGTGTGGTCGCCACGCGGCTTGATCTTGCGGGATCAGCATAGCGGCAAACGCTTCAGCAATGTCTGCGCGGATCTGGCAAAGCGCATCGCTGCGCACGCGGTAGGCAACGCCGTAGCCAAGCGACATCAGCCCGTCGATCATCGCTGGCGGTGGCACATCATGAGTCGCCGCGCGCAATCGCCCAAGCAATTCGGCCCCGCTGCTTGGTGGCAAGTGGTGAAACAGCGTCAGATGCGCGCGCAGCACATTGCGTTCGGGCGGAAAATAGGCGCGCCGCTGCCCATCGGCCCATGCAAAATCGGCGTCACCCAAAAGCGCTGATACAATAATCGGCGCGGTCGTCAGATTTCGACCTGACTGCCAAGTTCAACCACGCGGTTGGTGGGAAGACGGAAAAACTCCATAGCACTTTCAGCGTTGCGCAGCATCCATGAGAATAAATGCTCTCGCCATATCGCCATGCCCGGCCGCGATGACGGCAGCAGAGTCTGCCGCGCGAGGAAGAAACTGGTATCCATCATTTTGAACGCCGGGCCACAACTTGTTACTTCAGAAAGTGCGGCGGGCACATTGGGTTCTTCCATAAAGCCGTATTTGAGGATCATTCGGTGGAAGCCCTGCCCCAAATCCTCCATCTTGCAGCGCCTTGTGGGTTCAACAAAAGGAACGTTGGCGATCTTGATTGTCAGCAGCACAATGCGCTCATGCAGAATCTTATTATGCTTGAGATTATGGAGCAGCGCGTGCGGCACACCGTCTGCCGACGATGTCATAAACACCGCCGTTCCCGAAACACGCGTGGCCGAGGTTGCGGCTGAACTCACAAAAATCTTGATCGGCATCGCGGCTTCACGCATCCGCTCCATCATTAGTTTGCGGCCCTTGGCCCATGTTGTCAGCATCGTGAATGCGATCAAACCAACAAGCAACGGGAACCAGCCCCCATCTGGCACCTTGGTAAGGTTTGACGCAAGATAGGCCGTATCAACGGTGAAGAACACGGCGAGAATGATTACTGACAGCGCCTTGTTCCACTCCCACAGCTTGAACAGCACTACGCCTAGCAAGCAGGTGTCGATAAACATAGCGCCAGTTACTGCAATCCCGTAGGCCGCCGCAAGATTGCTCGAACTGCCAAAAAACATCACCAGCAGCAGCACCATGATCATTAGCGTCCAGTTAATGAACGGAATGTAGATTTGCCCCGCTGCGCTTTCGCTGGTGTGCAAGATCCGCATACGCGGCATAAAACCAAGCTGGATCGCTTGCTGCGTCAATGAGAATGCGCCTGAAATGACGGCTTGGCTGGCGATGATCGTGGCCGCAATCGCAAGCAGAACGAGTGGCAGACGCAGCGTATCAGGCGCAAGCAGGAAGAACGGGTTCTTGATCGCTTCAAGTGCTGCATCGGGCGTCAGGCTAAGGATAAACGCGCCCTGCCCCAGATAGTTGAGCATCAACCCCGGCATCACAAACCACAACCATGACAGCTTGATCGGATTGCGCCCGAAATGTCCCATATCGGCATAAAGCGCCTCAGCACCCGTTACCGCCAGCACGACCGAACCCATCGCCAAAAAGGCCATAAATCCGTCAGTGAGGAAAAACTGCACCGCATACATTGGATTCAAAGACCATAGGATTTGAGGATTTTGAACGATCTGGAGAATCCCCAGAACCGCGATCACGGTGAAATACAATACCATGATCGGGCCGAAAAATGCGCCGACCTTGGCGGTGCCGCGTGATTGGATCGCGAATATGCCAACTAGAATCCCGAATGAAATCGGCAGTACGAATTTGCTGAACCCCGGATCAACAACGGCAAGCCCTTCTGCCGCCGAAAGCACTGACATTGCTGGCGTTATCATACTGTCGCCGTAGAATAGTGCGGTGGCAAATACGCCGAGTAGAACAATCGGTGCTGTCCAGCGTGCGCCTTCGGTTTTGCTGTTAATCAACGCTAGCAACGCAAGGCTGCCGCCCTCACCCTTATTATCTGCGCGCATGATAATCAGAACATATTTGATCGTAACGACGATCATCATTGACCAGAATATAAGGCTCAACACCCCGTAAATATGGAGCGGATCTGGTGCGAGTGGGTGATGCCCGGCAAAGGTTTCGCGAAACGCGTAAATTGGGCTGGTGCCGATATCGCCGAACACGATACCAACCGCCCCGATCATCAGCTTGTAGAGTGATCCGGCGTTGGCGTGATGGCCATCTTCCTGATCATCGGGATGCACTGCATCGGATTCACTCATGCCAATCTCGATTCAGATACAACAGCTTTCGTCATCGGACGGTTGCCTTACTCACCCCATTGGAACGCGGGGGATTAGCATAGCGCCATGCCCCCTGCAATCGGATTAGATACGCCACTTACGGCTTCTTGACGTCAGTTGTTTTGGCAATCTGAGTCTGGCCAATTTCGGCAAGCCGCGCCTCAAGATCGGCTTTCCACGGCGCGCCCTCTGGCGCACGTGAAAGCAGCCCGCGCCACACTTGGCCGGCATCATCCATTTTACCCGCCTGCGCGAGACCAAGTCCTAAGAAAAATGGCGGGCCGGGATGGTTGGGCGAAAGCGTTGCAGCTTTTTCAAAGGCAAACTGTGCTGCTGGCGACATTTGCCCATCGCTGTGCACAACCAGTGCATTGCCAAGGCCAACCCAAAGATCGGGATTGTTGGGACTTTTCAAAAGTCCAGCGCGCACAGCACTTACCGCCGCCTGACTATGTCCTGATTTAATATATGCGTCAGCATAGGCAAGTATCTCACCTTCGGCGCCGAATTTCGACAAGGTGGCCTTACGCAGCGCGGCAGAAATTTCTGCAGGTGGCGGGGTCGAAGCCGCCGATTTTACTGGATTGCCCGGCTGCATTGGATTGCCCTGCCACGCATAGCCAGCAATGCCCAAGAACAGCGCCGCACCAGTCATCTCAAGCGCGGCACGCGACATTTTGATGAAGCGCCATAGCCCCAATCCGATGAGCAGGATAAGAGCGGCAATAGTAGCAAAAACCCAGATCATTTCCTGCGCTTAATCTTTAATCGACTACCAACAAGGAAAAGACCAATCAGGAAAAATACAATTGGCAGCACCCAGATTGGGCTTGTCACGGTAGAGGTTGGCGGATCATAAGATACCCAGCTACCATAACGCTCAACAAGCCAAGTTCGGATTGACTCTGGACTCTCACCCTTATCAATCCGCTGACGGATAAGCGAACGCATGTCAGCCGCCATATCCACATCTGAGTCGGCAACCGACTGGCTTTGGCATACCAGACAGCGGATCGTTTCCATCAGCGCCTTTGCCTCCCGCTCTTTCGCAGGATCGCTCAATTGAACATTGGCCATTTCAGAGTCGGGCAATAGCGAGTCCGCATCGACTGGCGTGCCAACCACCAACAGCAGCGGAGCAATAAAGCGCATCTTCATTTCGCAGCTTTCAGTGCGACGAGCAGCTCATTCACGTTTTCGGGATCAATCCCGCCAGCGATCTGATGGCGGATAATCCCTTTGCCATCGACGACAAAAGTTTCGGGCACCCCAGCGGAACCGAACGAAATTTGTGCCTTAGTATCATTATCAGCACCAATCCGGGTGTAAGGATTACCGTAGCGCGTAAGGAAACGATTCAAATCCTGGGGGCGATCACGAATGGCAATGCCGTGAATTTCAATGCCTTGCTTTGCCAATTGTTCAAGGATCGGCGCTTCATAGGCACAGGGAACGCACCAGCTTGCAAAAATATTGACGAGCTTTGGTTTGCCATCGCGCAAATTTGCGACGCCGACCCCTGGATAGCCATCAACCGCCGGCGGCAACGAAAACTGCGGCGCTGGCTTGCCGATCATTGTTGATCGGACAATCCGGTCTGACGGATTCTTCAGGCCATTTGCAACGACCGCAAAGAACAGCACGAACAGCCCGAACGGAATCCATAGCCAGATGCGTTTCATGCCGATGCCTCGACAAAAACGGGAGATTCCTCAGGAAGTTTACGCGCCTGTGCACCCTTTTCACGCCGCGCCCGCCCAATGAGCGAGAGGAAGCCACCAAAGGCAACCAACATCCCGCCAAGCCAGATCAAGGTTACAAAAGGCTTCCACCACATGCGAATTTGCCAGCGGCCATCCGACGTTGGCTCACCGATATTGAGATAAAGCTGGCCATCAAGCATCGTGCCGATGGCGGCTTCGTTGGTCGGGGTCACTGGATTTGAGAACATCCGCGCCTGTGGGCGGAGAATGATAGGTTCCCCGTCGCCGCGCCGTGCCTCAAGCGTCGCCTCAATCGCTGTCCAGTTTGGCCCCGCGACTGGCTCAATTTTCAGGAACTTTACGGTGTATGGCCCAACAGTATTGCTTTCACCAATATTGGCTGCAACCAGTTTCTCCTTGATGAAACCGCTCTCACTTGCCATGCCAGCGAGCGATACCGCTATCCCGAAATGCGCGATCACCATCCCGTACGTGAAAAGCGGTGTTCGCCGCAGGTTACGCTTCCAAAGCGGGGCAAAACTGCCAACGCCAACGCCAACCGCGAGCAACAGCCCTAGAAACGGCAATATCCCGACATCAGGCCGCGCGATGACAAGCCCAAGCAGCATCAGTGCAGTCGCAAGCAATGGCAGCGCGATCCGTTTCATGACGGACTTAAACTCATCCCGCCGCCAGCGCATCACTGGCCCCATGATCATGACAACAACGAGTAACAGCGCAGGATATCCTGCCGCACTGTTGAAATAGGGCGCACCGATAGAAATTTTCTGCCCCAGTGCCTCAGTCGCGAGCGGATACAACGTGCCAACGAGCACAACCGAGAGGATTACAGAAAGCAGCAGATTGTTGACCACCAATGCGCCCTCCCGGCTCATCAGATCAAATTGATTGCCCTCGCGCACTGTATTCACGCGTAGCGCAAAGAGCGCGAGCGCGCCGCCGATATAGACCACCAACAGCGCAAGCAAAAAGCTGCCCCGCGTTGGATCAGTGGCAAAACTATGAACGCTGGTCAAAACACCAGAGCGCACGAGGAATGTGCCGACCATCGACATTGAGAAGGCCACCACCGCCAGCATCACCGTCCATGCACGCAGGCCGTCTCGCGTTGCCAACACCGAGACTGAATGGAGCAAAGCCGTTGTCGCGAGCCAAGGCATCAGCGAAGCGTTTTCAACTGGATCCCAAAACCACCAGCCGCCCCAGCCAAGCTCATAATATGCCCAATAGCTGCCCGCTGTGATCCCAATCGTCAGGAATATCCACGCGCCAAGCACCCAAGGCCGCATTGCACGGGCGAAGGCAGGGCCAACATCGCGCTCAATGAGCGCACCAACGGCGAAACTGAACGCCACTGACATCCCGACATAGCCGAAATAAAGCGTCGGTGGATGAAACGCGAGGCCGGGATCTTGAAGCAGCGGGTTAAGCCCCTGCCCGTCCACTGGCACAGGATTGAGCCTTTCAAACGGGTTCGATGAGAAAATCAAAAAGCCATAAAAACCAAGCGCAATCGCGGCTTGTGCCGCGAGCGTTGCAATGTGCGTGCGATATTTAAGTGCTCGTTCAAACGCTGCAATCAATCCACCTGCAACACCCAGCACAGCCACCCACAGCAGCATTGATCCTTCATGATTGCCCCATGTTCCGGCAAATTTGAAAAGCATTGGCTTGGCCGAATGGCTGTTAAGCGCAACCAACTTGACCGACATATCCGATTGCATAAATACTGTGATTAAGCACCAGAAGGACAATCCAACAAGCAGACCCTGAATCATTGCGATCGGGCGAACCCCGCCAAGCATATCGCCGCGATTTGTCCGCAGCCCAATTGCGCCCATAACAAGCTGTAAACCCGCCAGCACCCCGGCGAGCCAGAGGAAAGCAAGACCAATTTCAGCGATCATGGCTGTAAACTATTAGTTTTGTGCTGAACGCCCGCCATTTCGGGCGGCTTATAATTCTCATCATGTTTGGCCAGAATATTTGTCGCAACGAATGTGCCGCGCGCGTCAAGGCTGCCCTCGGCAACAACACCGCTATTCTCCTTGAACAGGTCAGGCGTAATCCCGCGAAACGTGACTGGTGTAATATGGCCACCGTCTTCAACAATGAAGTTCACTGAAACTCCGTCAGCCCCGCGCATGATTGATTTATTGGCAACCATCCCGCCAAGTCGAAAATCCTCGCCCGCCGGCGGCTTGGCCTTGGCAATATCCGCCGGCGACCGGAAATAAGCCGCCTTATCCTTGGCCGCTGACATGGCCAGCACTGCCGAACCCATCACCGCAACCACCGCAACCACGGCGAGCGTCAATCGTTGATGTTTGGCCTTCATTGATCACCCTTCATATCGTCAACCGCTTTTTCGGCACGGCGCATTGCAAAAAGGCTCCAGCCGGTAACGCCAACCGTCGCAATGATCGCCAGCACATAGGCAGCAGTAATGTAAGGCCAGTGGTTCATGCCGCAACCAATCTGCGCATCCGCGCCTCAACTTTTGCCTCAGCAAGTGTTGCGCGCATCCGCATCAACACAATAGCACCGAACAGCAGCGAAAACCCAATCATTGTAAAACCAAGTGGCCATAGCAATTCAGGCGCAATCTTTGAACTCGTCATCGTAATTGAGCGCCCCTGATGCAGCGTGTTCCACCATTCAACCGAACCCTTGATAATCGGGATATTGACCGCGCCGACAATACCGAAAATTGCTGTAGCGCGGCTGACGCTGGTGCGGTCTTCGCTTGACGACGCAAGCGCCATATATCCGATATAGAGGAACAGCAGCACGAGCACAGACGTCATCCGCCCGTCCCATTCCCACCATGTGCCCCATGTTGGCCGCCCCCAAATTGATCCGGTGGCAAGGCAGATTGCGGTAAACATCGCGCCAGGTACAGCGCAGGCGCGCGCAGCAACACCAGCGAGCGGGTGACGCCAGACAAGTTGCGTAATGCTCGCAATCGCAATGCTCGCCCAACCAATCGTACTGAGCATCGCGGCGGGCACATGAATATAAAGAATGCGTACGCTTTCGCCCTGAAGATAATCAGGCGGAGTTATGAACAATCCGCCATAAATCCCCACGCTGACAAGGAATATCCCGATGATCCCGAACAATATGGTGAACGGCCGGGCAAATTTAAGAAATCGCGTTGGGTTGGCTAAACGGTGCATCGGCACAGCCTTTAACCATAGATTAGCAAAGCGAAAAGCCTAATTTCAACGACTGATCATCGCTTGCGCAATCCGGTCTGCCACCTTTGCAGGATTTTCCCCGCTTGTTGCACTTTCATCCCAGATTTGATTGAGCCGATCGGGGATGCCAGCAACCCGCGCTTCGACGGCCTTTCTGTCACCAAGCTTCATATATTCAACGCCGACATTGATAATGCCGCCCGCGTTTATCACATAATCAGGTGCATAAAGAATACCGCGTGCGTTGATCCTGTCCCCGTCGGTGAGCACTGCGAGTTGATTGTTCGCGCCACCAGCAACTGCACTAACATTCAGCGCAGCTATGCTTGCCTCATCAAGGATCGCACCAAGTGCACAGGGGCTGAAAATATCCGCTTGTATACTCATAATTGCGTCGGTTGCCACCACATGCGCACCAAGCTCGGATGCCAGAGCAATAGCATGCGCGCCGTTGCGGTCAGCTAGCGTCAAACGCGCACCGTCTGCCGCAAGCAAGCGTGCCAGACCACCACCGACGCTGCCAACGCCTTGAATCGCGACATGAACGCCCTTGACCGAATCTTTGCCAAGCGCGCGTTTGATCGCTGCCTTCACCCCAAGGAATACGCCAAGCGCGGTTGACGGGCCAGGATCACCTCCCGCCTGATCTGCTGCCGCTGGCAAGCCGCAAACATGACGCGTTACCTTTGAAATCGCGATCATATCGGCAGCACTCATCCCGACATCTTGCGCGGTGACATAACGCCCGCCAAGGCTTTCAACACTTTTGGCAAAGGCTTCGACCATTGCATCACTTTTACTGCCGTGCGGGTCGGACAGAATCACCGCTTTGCCCCCGCCCATTGGCAGGCCAGCCATCGCATTCTTGTAACTCATCCCGCGTGAGAGACGCAGCGCATCGGTAATGGCGGCGGCAGGATCAGAATAATGCCAGAAGCGCGTGCCGCCTGCCGCAGGCCCAAGCTTGGTCGAATGAACAGCAATAATTGCGGTTAGCCCCGAATCGCGATCACTGAATAAGTGAACGCCCTCATGATCGTCAAAATCAGGCAAATTCCATATGGCTGACATAGCCCGACCTCACGCATTATAAAATTACAAGATTGAGTAATAATATTCCAATGTGGGTTTGTCAGTATTAATATCAGAAAAAGTGGGGCGATCGAGGGGATCCGAACCCCCGGCCTCCGGTACCACAAACCGGCGCTCTAACCAACTGAGCTACGACCGCCACAATTCTGACTGGCAGGCGTTGCCCATACTGACTTGGGGTGTGCAACGTCAAGCCGTTAGCGAATGCCAAGCCCTGGGCGGCGTGAAGTATCACCGTGGCTTAATACCGGCTTTGCGTAAAATGGCGCTGCAGGTGCAGGAACAGGCGTATGCCGGGCGAGCTTTGGATCAACCATTCTTTCAAACGCGATGCCGACACGGTTTTCGGTAGACCATACGATCTGACCACGTACTTCGCCGATACCCTTCATCTCCGCAACCACCGACAGCCCGCGTGGCTGAGGCCCGGGAAGGTCAATCATCATCCCGCCCGAAGAGATATTGCGCACACGCACGTTCCGACTTTGTTTTTCATCACCAATATAAACGACCGCACCAAGAAAAATGCTTTCACGCGATTTATCACGCGGCTGCATCACGGTTTCATTGTCAAAATTGTTGATTGCAGTATCCATCTTCACGGATTTACGCGCAATTGGTTGGAAAAAGGTAAACAGCCAAAAGGGTTTAGCCGTTTTATTCGTCGCGCGAAATTTTTTCCTGCCGTTCGTGACGCTCCTGCGCTTCGATCGTCATCGTCGCAATCGGGCGGGCTTCAAGGCGGCCTAGCGAAATCGGCTCTCCCGTTACTTCGCAGTAGCCATATTCGCCGTCTTCGATCCGCCGCAATGCCGCGTCGATCTTAGCGATCAGCTTGCGCTGACGATCACGCGTGCGCAGTTCAAGCGACCAGTCGGTTTCGCTCGAAGCACGATCCGTCACATCGGGTTCGCGCAGCGATTCGCTTTGTAAAGAAACCAGTGTGCCTTGCGCCTCACGTAAAATAGACTCTTTCCAACTAATCAATTTTGCTCGGAAATACTCAAGTTGCTCAGGATTCATGAAAGGCTCACCATCACTTGGATGATAATCACCCGATACCGACTCTGATTTGATTGATCGCTCAGGATTTCGATCATTGAGTGAGGTTGCCATACAAATTTATCCTCTATTTTTACCGCGCAACATCTGGTCAACTAGGGAGTCAAACATGTGTTACCAGCGTTTAAGCGGGCCTATAGAGCGGGGCAAATAAACGCACAAGCCACCTCAACGTCCACCTCGACGCGTTGCAGCCTTAGGCAGATAATTGTTTCAGATCGGTGAATTCGGACACATCCGCGATTCGCATCGGCAAGTGCGATCTGATAATGATTTCAGAGAAGAATCTTGGTTGGTCGACAACACCCGGTCGCAAAACAGCCCCTAAATGAGACGTTAACCATATTGATTTGCGCGTTGATGTGGTAAATTTGTTATATACACTTCGAATGAAGGTTAATCCAGTTGCACGAGTTTCGGCTTTTTTGCACGGATGATGTTGGAAAGAATCGAACAGGGTGAATAAATCCACCTTGGCTCGCAACAAATGGGAAAAAAGCGTATGTCAGTTAAGATGGCTCTTGCAAAACTCTGCGCTTGCGCATGTGGCGGCGCGATGATCGGTGGCGGCGCAATTCATGCAACGCAGAGCAAAGCAGGCTCGGCTGGATACCAATATTCAAAAGTGCAATATTCAAAAGCCAAGCCGGTGAAGAAGATTGTCCGCAAGCGCATCGCTTATGCAGCACCAAAGAAGCGCGTGGTAAAACGCATTCGCCGGACGGTCACGACAACCACGACAACGCTTGCGTGCCCGCCGGGCTCGGTACAGGTCGGCAACCGTGCAGGCGCACCGTATCAGCTTCAGTGCGCACAGCAGAGCGTATCGGTTTCGACGCGGCCATTGCCAGCGCCATTCCGCGATGAAGGCTTCCGTGGCGGCGGCGGCGCTATTCCCGTTGTTGTTGGCGGCGGCGGTTTCGGCGGTGGCTTTGGCGGCGGCTTCTTTGGTGGATTTAGCGGCGGTGGCAGCAGCGGCGGCAGCATTGTTGTATCGTCAACATCAAGCGGCGGCTCAACTTCGACATCTTCGGGCGGGTCAGGCGGTTCAAGCTCGTCAACGGGTGGCAGCTCAAGTTCGGGCGGTTCGACCAGCGGTGGCACGACTTCGGGCGGGACGAGCAGCAGCGGCTCAAGCACTGGCGGCGTCACCATCATTAATAATAACAACAACACAAGTTCGGGCAATGTCAGCTCATCAACCGGGGGCGTCAGCTCAAGCACGTCAAGTGGCAATGTCAGTTCGTCTACCGGGGGAGTTAGCTCGTCAACTGGTGGCGTGAGTTCGTCATCGGGTGGCTCTTCGACATCGACTGGCGGATCTTCAACATCATCGGGTGGATCATCAACGTCCACTGGCGGCGTGAGTTCAACCTCAAGCACATCAACCGGCGGCGTGAGCAGCACCTCGACGAGTTCAACCGGCGGATCGAGCAGCTCATCATCAAGCGCGTCATCCTCCTCGTCGGCATCATCGTCGTCGTCCGCATCGTCGGGCGGGATGAGCACTTCAGGTTCGTCTAGCTTTGGTGGATCGGCAAGCTCGGGCTCATCGGGTTCTAGTGGTGGTTCATCAACCAGTTCAGGCGCGTCATCAAGCGCGTCTTCGGGATCAAGCTCAACATCGTCTTCAACGTCATCGTCTTCAAGCGGCGGCAGCACCTCAAGTGGCGGTACGGAAGTGCCAGCCCCGCCAATGATATTGCTGTTCGGCGCAGGGGCCGCAGCATTGGTTGCACGCAAACGGCTGTCACGCAAAGCCGCCTAACTCCT
>JAYUIX010000117.1:0-23594 GCA_043765635.1 Sphingomonadales bacterium | reverse complement strand
ATGCCAGCACCAGCGATTTCAACACCAATGATTTCAGCAGCAATGATTTCACGCCCCGCTTCCCCGATACCGATACCGATACCCACTTCCCCCACACCGACACCGATCCCGATCCCGATCCCGACACCGACGCTTATGGCAACACCGCCGCCACCCCGCCTGCGCTTAGGATGCGCGCTGATGGCTGGTATCCTGCGCGCCAGCGCATCTTCCTTGAAAGCCTCGCGCGGAGCGGCATTGTGACGCAGGCGTGTGATGATTGCCAGATCTCGCCGCGTTCGGCGTATAACCTGCGCCTGCGCGATGAAGGCACTGGCTTCCGGCTTGGCTGGGAGGCCGCGATCCTCATCGCGCGCGGGCGGCTTGTTGATACGCTGATGGAGCGCGCGCTCAAAGGCTGGGACGAGATCGTCACGCGCAGCCGCGATTATACCCAAAACAGCATGACCACCTCGCGCCACCGCATCGACAATCGCCTCGCCATGAGCCTCCTCGGGCGGCTTGACAAGCGCGCTGATGTCCCGCTGACCGAGGGCACTGACGCGGCGCTCGCGCGGATCGTCGCGCAGGATTTCGAGGCCTTCCTCGAAATGATCGGCAGCGGAGCGGGGGGCGCTGCAATCAGCCTGTTTCTTGCACTGCGCACACCCAGGATTGAGGGCAAAACCGAAGAGCATAACCCCCACCAAAATGACCCGATTGGACAGTGTGAACTTTGCGGCCATGATCACGGCGACACCCCGGCCGAAGGCGCGCCGCCACCTGGATATCAAAGCTTTGAAGACGCGGTTTCAAGCCTGAGCATCTGGTGCGATGACGCAAAAGACCCCGAAGACCCCCATAGCTGGCGCACCGAATACCCCGCCCCGCCAAACTTTGACGGCGAGGAATGGGGCGTGTGGAACAGCGACTGGTACGAACGCACGCTGACGCAGGAAGAACTCGACGCCCATATCGCAAGGAAGGACATTCCAGGCAGCACGCAAACCGATGACGAGGAGTTCCTCCAGGCGGCAATATATGCCCGTGACACGTATTTCGGGTTTGTCGCCGTGTAGGGGGCAGGTGTAGCCTCTTTTGTCCGCTCACCCTGAGCGCAGGCTCTCCTGAGCAACGCCAAAGGGTCGAAGGGCATCGCCGAGCGTAGCCGAGGCTTACAGCAGCAAAGTCCTCGGCTGCGCTCGGACAAGTGCTTCGACTGCGCTCAGCATAAACGGGGGATGGGAGGTGAACGGAGGCGTGGGAACCTTACAATATCCCCGGCAAATCAAGCCACTGTTCGCGCGCGCAATTGACTGCGATGTCAGGGGAGGTCGGAGGCATCTGTAGACCTGGCCTGCACATAAAATTCATACATTTTTCCCTGTTCATCCCAATAAACAAGCTCGGAGACAAATTCATTTGCGGTACATTGAGACGTGAACTGATTGCCATTTTCATCAATCAACGCACAATGATTTCCTTGCTTGATGCCACTAAACCGTGTTGCCACTTCAGGAGCCTCTGGAATAAAATATCTTCCGCTTATTTTATCACCATCATAGTCAATTTCAGTATAATAATTTCCCTGTGATCGACTTGTTGATTGTAAATTTGATTTAGAGTCATAAATAACACTGCCATTTACGATAGGAGTAATTATTGACGGTGTCGTTATAATTGCCTCAACGGCCCCTACATAAATTATCTTGCCGATAAACTTGGCGGGTAGAGAATCACTTTGGTCAGATATTGACTGCGCCTGAACTGAAACGCTTGTTAATGAAAGGAATATTAGTGAAGTCAAGTGCGACTTTTTGAGCATTATAAAAATCTTCTTATTGTTATTAAGATATTGCCTAACATTTTTTTAATATAGTTTAATTACAGTAATAACACTGTATCAAGGCCACCAGTACAAATAAAGATTTTTTAAAAAACCCTGTTAAATCAAATGCTTAATCAGTATCATTAGGGCCCTGTCATTAGCTTCACTGCCTCTCATTCAGGTGGGCCGAGCGTAGCGAATCACTGAATGTATTGTACAAAACTGACATTCCACGATCCAGATGCCTCTCAAAATAGCTAAGTCGTGACGGTGGAAGGGGGTTGGCTGTGAGAGACACCCCTTGCCAATGTTCCTTTGTCTTGGTTACCAATGCTCATGCAGACTGACATAGAAATATCGAATGCGGCAACGCTTTTGCCAATTGCTGAAATCGCCCGCAAACTCGGCGTCGCGGGCACGGCGGTTGAACCTTATGGCCATTACAAGGCCAAGCTTGCGCTTCCGCCTGCATCAGACGGGCAGTCGGGCAAGCTGATCCTTGTAACCGCGATCAATCCCACGCCTGCGGGTGAGGGCAAGACGACGACCTCGGTCGGGCTCGCTGATGCGCTCAACCGGATTGGGCGCAAGGCTGTGCTGGCGCTGCGTGAGCCTTCGCTTGGGCCGTGCTTTGGCACCAAGGGCGGGGCGACGGGCGGCGGCTATGCCCAAGTTGCGCCGATGGAGGATATCAACCTCCATTTCACGGGCGACTTTCATGCGATTACAGCCGCGCATAATCTGCTCGCGGCGATGATTGACAATCACATCTATTGGGGCAATGCGCTTGGCATTGATGTGCGGCGGATCGTGTGGCGGCGGGTGATCGACATGAATGATCGCGCGCTGCGTGACATTGTCCAGTCAATCGGCGGTGTCGCAAACGGTTATCCGCGTGAAAGCGGCTTTGATATTACCGTCGCATCCGAAGTGATGGCGATCTTTTGCCTCGCCTCCGATTTGGCCGATTTAGAGGCGCGGCTTGGCCGGATTGTTGTGGCTTATACCCGCGACCGTCAGCCAGTGACTGCGCGTGATTTGAAAGCCGACGGCGCGATGGCGGTGCTGCTTGCCCAAGCGATTAAGCCCAATCTCGTTCAGACGCTTGAGGGCAATCCGGCGATCCTTCACGGCGGGCCGTTCGCCAATATCGCGCATGGCTGCAACTCAGTGATCGCCACGAAAGCCGCACTTAGCCTCAGTGACTATGTGGTGACCGAAGCTGGCTTTGGCGCTGACTTGGGGGCCGAGAAGTTCTTCGACATCAAATGCCGTCAGGCAGGCCTCTTGCCCAACGCCGCCGTGATCGTCGCCACCGTGCGCGCGCTCAAAATGAATGGCGGGGTGGCGAAGGCTGACCTTGCGGGCGAAGATGTCGAAGCGGTGCGGCGGGGTAGTGTCAACCTGATCCGCCACATCGAAAATATCCGCCAATTCGGTGTGCCTGCCGTCATTGCGATCAACCATTTTGTGAGCGATAGCGAGGCTGAGATTGCGGTGATCCGCGAAGTCGCCGCTGCGCATGGCTGCGAAGCCATCCTCTGTCGCCACTGGGCAGAGGGCGGTGCGGGCGCTGAGGATTTGGCGCGCGCGGTGGTAAAGCTTGCCGAAAGCGGCGGTGCACAATTTGCGCCGCTTTATGATGATAGTGAAACGCTCTTTAAAAAGGTCAATATCATCGCCACGCGGATTTACCGCGCGGCCTCTGCTGTCGCTGATCCGAGCGTGCGGCGTCAGCTCGAAACATGGGAGAAGGCGGGCTACGGCCATCTGCCCGTCTGCATGGCCAAAACCCAATATAGCTTTTCAACTGACCCAGCACTTTTCGGCGCACCGACCGGGCATACCGTCCATGTCCGCGAGGTGCGGCTGGCGGCGGGCGCGGGCTTCATCGTTGCGATTTGCGGAGAGATTATGACAATGCCCGGCTTGCCAAGGGTGCCTGCGGCGGAAGGGATCAGGCTAGATAGCGAAGGGCGGATCGAGGGGCTGTTTTAGAGCTACTTCCCCTGACTGCGCCAGCGTTTAATAACGCGAGTGATGATCTCATCCTCACCGCCGGCTTGTTGCCATAGCTGGGTGAAGACAGGATCACTTGAGGCAGGACGTTTGCTTTCCTCAAGATCATCCATCGCGACACGGATCGGAATGCTGACGCCTTCGCCGCAGACGATGCATTCGCGGTTGCGCAGGGCGGGAATGGTATCAAGGAAACCGCGCGCACCCTCGGGCATTGCGGCCTTGACGAACGCTTGGTCGCGTTCGTTGTTAAGCCGCATCGCAATAATCGTGCCGCACTGTGACAGTACACCTTCGGCCAAATCGGACGGGCGCTGCGTGATCAGGCCAAGCGAAACGCCATATTTCCGGCCTTCTTTGGCAATCCGGCCAAGGATTTTGCCGACTGAACTTTTATGGGCATTGCGCTCGGACGGGACATAGCGATGCGCCTCTTCACAAACGAGCAGGATCGGCCGTTGCGGCTCATTGCGTGACCAGATGGCATAATCAAATACCATCCGACTGAGCACAGCAACGACGACCGAGGTGATATCCGAAGGCACGCCCGAAACGTCGATGATAGAAATTGGTTTGCCGTCACCAGGCAAGCGAAAAATCCGGGCGAGGAAGCCCGCCATCGTATCGGCGACCATCATGCCCGAAAACATGAAGGTGTAGCGCGGATCGGATTTGATTTCCTCAATCTTGGTTTTAACCCGCATGTACGGGGCATTCTCACCCGCCTTGTCAAGCTTGCCCATTTCGGCCTGAATGATCGCGGTCAGATCAGAGAGCAGATAGGGTACGGGCGAGTCGACCGTCAGCTTCGCAATCCCTTCGGCCACCCGGCTTTTGGTGCGCGCGGCGAGCAGTGCTTTTGAGAGGATGTCGGCATCTACCTGACGCTCATTGCCTTCAGTCGAGAGGAAGACTTCGCAATGTTCTTCAAAATTCATCAGCCAATAGGGCATCGCCAGATTGCTGACATCAAACAGCGCGCCATTGGTTTTGAACGCAGCAGAATATTCGCCGTGCGGATCAATCATGACGATGTGACCCTGCGGCGCAAGCTCACAAATGCGGTGGAGGATCAGCGCTGCCGAAGTCGATTTACCTGTGCCCGTCGAGCCGAGCAGCGCGAAATGCTTGCCGAGCATCGCATCAACGTTGAGCGCGCCGCGCACATCCGAAGTTGGATAGACTGTGCCGATTTCAATATTGGCATGATTGTCCGACGCGTAAAGCTGACGCATATCTTCCGAGGAAGCGGCGTAAACCAGATCATCAGGACGCGGATAACGCGTAACGCCGCGTCGGAAATTATAGATTTTGCCGGTCAGCCGTTCCTCGTCGCCCTCACCCAGAAAGTCGATCATTGCAATAACGTGCCCCGGCGTATCGAAGCTTTTGGAAAGTGTGCGGACGTTGGCGATCAGCCATGTCGATCCGACCTTGACCTTAATCTGGCTGCCAACTTGGCCCGCGGCGGCAAGGCTTGGGTCACTTGCGCTAGAAAGCGTCGTCATCGCCTCCGAACTAAGCAGCACGCGCGATGCCGAGCCCGAAATATCAAGCACCGAACCAATTTGTGCCATCCGCTGTGCCGCAAGCGGGGCGGGCGCCGGTGGATTGGAAGGCTCATATGACTGGCCGAACTGATCGTGTGACTGAAAATCCATTGCTGCTCCTGTCAGGTCAAAACGCGCGTGATGACAGGATGCTGGTTAACCTGGGAGTGTTAAAATCGCTTGAAGATCGCGCTCGCGGCAAACCCAAAGGCCAGCGAAAGCGCCACAGCCGCCAGCCCGTAAGTGAAGGGCGATGTTTCCGCCGCCCGGGCAATAAAGCGTTCAAATCCCGATTTGCGGATTTCAACATCACGCGTCGCCGCTGCGATAATCTTGCCGTTGCGGATTAGGAACGTCTCAGCGGTATAACGCCCGGTTGGCACCCGTGCCGGAATGTAAAGCCGCGCACGATAAAGCACGCCATCGGTGATCTCAACCGAACCGGGGCGATCTGCAAAAAGTTCGGTCTTACGGCGCAGCGCGATCAAGCCGTTTTCAAAGCGCTGCTGGCGGTCAGGCGACTCTGCGTCCGTTGGCGAAAGCTGGATATTGCCAAGGCCAAGTTCGTAAATCGCCGACGTCCGCTCATCAATCAGCTTTTCAAGCGGGCGCGATGTCGCAATCGCATAGTAGCCCGGAACCGACTGAAACCGGGCACTGTCGGCATTCGCCCAGATCAGGCCAAGCAGCTTTTGCTTTTCACGCAGGATGATCGATGTCGTTGGCCCGCGCAGTACCACCGCGATGTCAGCATCCCCCGTTGGTGCCCGCCCATCGGGATAAAGGATTGCACCAAACAGCAACAGCTCAGCCCCGGTGAAACTGTAAACGATATCAACCTCGCGCTGCGACACATCGGGCACCAACACTGGCTCACGCGCCGCTGTCAGTCCGAACAGCGCGATCATCAGAAAAAGGATGCGCGTCATGGCAGCATATCAATCGTGAACAGATCGCTTGGGCGAAAGCTCAGCCCGAGCAACATCCGGAAAGCAACCGCGAGGACGATCACCGCAAGGATCATCCGCAGCTTTTGCGGCTGGAGCTTTGCCGCAAGCCGCGCACCAAATTGTGCGCCAATCACGCCGCCGATCAGAAGCAATCCGGCAAGCACAATATCAACCGCCTGCGTCGTCAGCGCATGTACCATCGTCGTAAACGCAGTAACGATCAGGATTTGGAGCAGTGAAGTACCAACCACTACGCGCGTTGCCATGCCAAGCAGATATATCATCGCGGGCACCATGATGAACCCGCCGCCCACCCCGAGCAGTACCGTCATGATCCCGGTTACAAATCCCAGAATCAAAGGAGCAAGTGGTGAGACATAAATACCCGATTTATAGAAACGCCAGCGCAACGGCAGGTTCGCAACGAGCGGATGATGGTTGCGGCGGCGCGGTGCAAGCGCCTGACCGCTGCGGGCGGCGGCAATATCGCGCCACGCTTCGCGCGCCATTAGGCTACCGATCCAGCCTAGCAACACAACGTAAAGGATCGAAATCGCGGTATCAATCTGACCGTAGCTGCGCAGAAGCTCAAATATCCCTGCGCCGGCCACTGCGCCAAACACGCCACCAACCGCAAGAAACGCCCCCATCGGCAAATCAACACCGTCTCGTTCAAGATGCGCTAGCACGCCTGACACACTTGCGCCGGTTACCTGCGTCGCTGCTGAGGCCGCCGCGACCGCTGGTGGAATGCCGTAAAAGATCAGCAGTGGCGTCGTCAAAAACCCGCCGCCAACCCCGAACATACCCGACAACAGTCCAACCCCCCCGCCAAGTAGGATCATCATCAGGGCATTCACCGACATATTCGCAATGGGGAGATAGATTTGCATGAGCACACACCTTCTAACGTGGAGATGTCGCTGGGGAAACCGACTAATGCACTATTGTACGGCAGGACTGTGGCGACTGATTCAGAAATCAGTGCCAATCGAAAGCGCCGGGCCAGAAGCAGGCCGCGCTTGGCCGACCAGTCGCCAGCGATATTCTGCCGATATCCGCAGGTTGGCCGCGCCAAGCCGTTGTTTGACTGCCAATATTGGCCCAACATCAATTCTTGCGATATCTGGCTGCGCCGCACCCCAAAGCCCCGCACCGAGACGAAGGCCTGTACGACTATGATTAAGCAAGGACCGCTCCACCCGCAAGGCACCATCAATGAAGCCGTCATTTCGTGCAAATCCGACCATGCCTGTCTGAGCATAGCCAGACATGCTCACTTTCTTAATGATGGGCATGTCATCAAAGCCGCCTGCTGCAATCACCGCTGCTGCATTGCGCCCACCCCGATCAAGCGCAACCCGTCGTTCAAAGATCAGTTCAATCGGCACCTGTTTGATCGGGCGGGTTGCCAAACCCAAGCCTGCCTCACGACCCAGCCTTTGATCAAGCGGAGCCGATACCCTAAGATTGAGGGCGATAAGCGTGCGAGCGCTGCTGCGTATAAGCGGTTGTTGGATGCGCACCCCCGCTTGACTAGCGCCAAGTTGACCATTGGTCGCCAAGTTTGGCACCGTACCCACTGGCCGCACTATCGCCCATGCAGATATACTGAGATCAGGAAATCGGCGCGAAAGGGGAGCACTGTCGAGCGAAGCATCCGGTGAGCGCAGCGGCAATGGCAAGAATGTCTGTGATGGCGTGACCATGCGAGCGGACTCAAACTGCTGCGCAGCAAAGGACTCCTGAATAATCTGCTTGCTGGTCTCAGTCAAAACGACCAGCAAATCTGACTTTGTTTTATTGGGCTGGATTTTGTTAGTTCGGACTGTGCTTGGTATCATTGCGGGAGGTATGATCGCGCGGCTATCGACTGCGGCAATTGGCAAAGTCGTTTCGAATTGGCGCACAGGCGACCCCTCAACTGGTGCTGAAATTTCTGCGTTGGATGACATCAACAAAAACGAAGTGCGCAGGCCAACCCATCCAAAGATGATAATCACCGTTGCCCGAAGTGCTCGGTTCCTTTGCATTACCGGAGGTTGTTTCCGCTTGGGAATTTATGCGCGGTTTTGTCCCATACCGGTCGTTGTCCTTTGGCAATTCCCCAATATTGGATGACGGCACGCCATGCGGCCATAATCGCAATGACATTGCCAACAAGCGTTCGTGGGATCGAGATCAGACCTTCGCGCCAGCCATAAAGCTGCGTCACAAAATAAGCCCGCATCGCCATCCTCCAAAACAGGAGTATGATATTAACGACAATGATCGCCTCCGTTGTCGGGCCGATCATCTCAGGTCGCGAACCCCTGAGTAGCCCAATACCCCAAGAGATGGCCATCAGAAGAGCCGCCAAATATGCCGACGTTAGAATTACGGCTGCGATCACCGCGCGGCGATCACGCAAACGCATCCAGAACTCAAATGCGCCCTGCCCCCAGCCAAGCCGATCCCAACCCGCAAGCGCTATGCCTGTAATCCAGCGAGTTTTCTGCCGCACCGCTGTTTCAAGCGTTGCAGGAAAATGCGCTTTCGTGGCTGCCACGCTCGCTTCGCCGTGTAGAGGAAGGCGCACAAATATAGTTTTCTCACCAAGCGTATGGAGCCGCAAACCAAGCTCATAATCTTCAGTGAGGCTATCTACATCAAATGGATTGCCGCCACGATCAGCAGCCAGTCGTGCCAACGCATCACAGCGTACCGCACAACCCACGCCTGCCGCTGGCACACCCGCGCCCAAAAATTCGCGAACCACAAGAGTTTTACAATGCGCCTCAGCAAATTCATCGCAGTAATGCCCGCTGACCCAGCGGCTTTCAGGATCAACAATCGGAATGACAGGAAGCTGGACGAGCGCATTAGTTTCAATCAATCGATCAAAGATAATCAGTTCATCTGCACTGACCAAATCTTCGGCATCGTGGAGAATGACAGCTTTATAATTTACGTTGCTATGCGATTGATGCATCTTCAATTTGCGCCAAAGCGTATTGAGGCAATCGGCCTTAGTCGTTGGCCCATCGCTATCACATAAGACAAGCTGGATAGCGGGATGTTCAACTGATTTTACCGCAGCAATTGTTGGCTGATCATTTGGATAGCAGCCAACGAAAATTGTGTATTCCGCACACCTGTAACGCGTGATGGTGGCTGCAAGCATTTTCGCGATTACCGCTGACTCATCCCAAGCAGGAATAAAAACGGCAAGATGCCCGGGGCTGCCCGGCGGGGTAATCGTTTTACTCGTTGCGCGGGCGAATTTAGAGTACACGAACAATTTCCGCCATAACTGTCGCCCTATCCAAATTATATCGATAATTAGTTCATCAACGCCTCCGATAAGAAAACCAACCGCTGCAAATAAAATAAATTCTTTGCAGATAATTTCGATAAAGTTGATGATGCAATCCAAATTTCTGTGCCAGTGTTATTAATTATCTCTTAGATGTTATTTGGACACATCCTGCCCAAAAACTGTTCGCACTCGAGAGGCGATCATCGACTTTCTGAAGGAATCATTTTCGGATTCTGAACGATCAAGCGGTCCAGGCCGATCCCAATCGCCTTCAGGCCTAATGAGCATCATTGGATCATTATCCAGACTAATCGCATTTTTGAGCAGAATGCAATTCAGTTCTAACTCAGCATATTTTATATTCACAAAGGAAAATTCAGGCCTGTCATTCCGTCGTGTAAATCCGAAAATCTTCCAAAAAGGTATAAGATCGAGCCGGGAGTGGCCATAAATCTTTGTATAACCTTTCTTTTGGCAATGATCGATTGCTTGTCGCGCGAGTATGAAAGCAAGTCGACTCTGGCGATAATCGGCACGAACAGCAAGTCGCTCAATTTTTGCAAATGACGCAAAGAACCTCAGTCTTACGCAGCCAGCTGGATCGCCATTGATATATCCAATTATATGCGTTGAGCAGAAATCATTGCCATCAAACTCTTCTGAATAATGGCAATATTGCTCTGCAATATAAGTAGCTGAGCGAACCGAAACAACTTGACATAAGTCTTCAAAAGTGCGTGCGATTTTAGTTTTTATGATTTTTTTTACTGGGGTCGAACCAAGTTTTTTTTGGGGGAAGATCACGACTAAACCAGATTTACAGTTTGGGAAATAGGCCTTGGCATCGTTAAAGCCCATGCCAGTACAAAGTCGTTGTGAATGATCGTTGACTGAGCGAGAAAATAATGGGCATCCATCTGGCGCAATCTCATCAAACAAAGCGGTTGCTGCACCGATTGACCGCCCAAAATTTAAGGGCATATAAACGAGCCAAATATATACAGCAGCTGGCGCATCACCTGCGGGAGCAATCCATTCTGGGTCGGGGCAAAAACCATCGAACAGCCCATTTGCCAGAGCTTCAGCGCCAAACATGTTGAGAGGAAGATAAGCAATCAAGCCCGAGGTAGCCTGCATTGTTTCTTTTGAACGTAAGATGCGCAGAACATCCGGATTTCGTGACACAACTGACAAAATGGCTTGATCACTCGCAAGCATCATTGTTGATCGAAGCTGGTCAATAATAGGCTTAATCTCAGTCCAGTCAGCTTTTGCGAGCACAAGGCCGGACTTTTCGGCATAAGCAACGCACCGATTGACCTTAGGTGAGAAAGCAATATTCCGAAATCGGGTGCTATCCCGTTTATGATCAACATACTGCATTGCTGCGCCCCTTAATTTCCATTAACGATATATTCATGGTCACAAATCACCTTATACTAGACTCTTGTCAAAAATTTGTTGATACCCAAAAAAAAGAACGGGGTGTTCAGCAACTCGAACACAATGGGCTGTTTGAGCGGCTCGACGGTGTTCATTGGGATGACTTGCACCTTGTTAAAACGGTTGCTGTTGTGCAAAGCTTTAGGCAAACCGCAATAAAATTAGGGTGTTCAGTAAATACTATACGTGCACGCATTCAACGCCTTGAAAAGGCACTAGGCACAACATTATTCAAACGTTCGCGCGACGGTGTATCCTTATCTGGAGACGGACTTGTCATCCTTGATGTGGCGATGGAGATGCAGTCTTTCAGCAATAGATTGCAGCGCGGCACTGGAAACAACACCGTCGTTCAGCAGGGTGAACTTAAAATTTCCTGCTCCGAAGGCATTGGCTCATATTGGTTAACGCCGCGCTTAAGCGATCTGCATGAACGGCTTCCAAAACATATTGTTGTCCTCGACAACGATTTTGATCAGCACCGAATTCATTCACCCGATTATGATATTCGCATCGGTTTTGCCAAACCAACCGATCCAGATGCAATTATCAAGAAACTGGCCACTGTCCATCAAATGCTTTTTGCGAGCGAAGCCTATGTCGCCAAATACGGAATGCCTGCGTCGATAAACGATATGCGCGATCACCGCCTTGTCTTGCTAAGTGCGCCGGGCGTCAAATCCGATGCTGCCAGCCTGTTCTTTGGTGAAGATGGTGCACGTCAGTTAATCGCCGCCCGGTTTAATACCGGCCATTCGCTGCTTGGAGCAATTGCGGGCGGCATCGGCATCGGCGCCTTGCCCACTTACGCCGGAGCAATTTCGGCACGGTTGATCCCGCTCAATGTTCCAATTACTCTGAAATTTGAATTGTGGCTCTCCTTTGATCGGTCGGGGGCCAATTCACTCCCGGTTCGTGAGGCAATTGACTGGGCGCATCGCTGCTTCGACCAAGCACGCTATCCTTGGTTTTCCGACAAATTCATCCACCCACGTATGTTTAAGGATCAATTAGCAAATGAGCTCCATGACCATCAATTGATTTGGTGATCCAACTGCGACAATAGCAGACAGCGGCTGCGTCCCGTCAAATCCTTAAAACAGCGTGCGCTTAGCCCCGACTGAAGTGCCAGCGCCGAAACCACCTCAGCCTGTTCAGCACCAATTTCAAGCGCGATCATCGCACCCGGTGTCACCAGCCGCGCAAACTGAGGCATCAAACGCCGATAATCTCCCAGACCGTCCTTACCAGAAAATAGTGCCTTCGCTGGCTCATAATCCGCAACTTCAGCTGCGAGCATTGCACCACTTTCAACATAGGGCGGGTTACAGAGGATCAAATCGAACCGCTCGTCCAACCTTTCTCCCCAATCACCAAGCGCAAAAGCTGCGCGGTCTGCGAAGCCAAGCCTGTTGGCATTGGCAGCCGCAACCGCAAGCGCTGCCTCAGACGCATCAACCCCTACCCCGCTCGCATTGGGCCATTCGCTCAGTGCCGCCAGCAACAGCGCGCCCGACCCTGTACCAAGATCAAGTACACGCTTTGGCCCCGCCTTCCCAAAATGACCGACCGCCACCTCAATCAGCGTCTCACTATCAGGGCGCGGGATCAACACTGCGGGCGAGACATTGAGAGAAATCGTCCAGAAATCACGGGTGCCTGTGATATAAGCGACTGGCTCAGACCCAAGCCGTCGCATCACTAACGCCCCAAACGCGCTAGGCACCTCATCTTCCAAGCGCGACAACAAAAGCACCTCACGCGAAACCCCAAGCGCGTGCGCCATCAGCAATTCAGCATCCAACCGCGCGGTACCGCTGACAGTGCCTAACCGCCGCGCCGCATCGGCCAGACCGCTGCGCACATCATTCATCGGCCGCCGCCAGTCGCGACGCCTCATCCTCTGAAATCAGCGCACTGATCAGTTCTTCCATCGCGCCCTCTAGTATCTCGGGCAGGCGGTGGAGTGTCAGGTTGATCCGGTGATCAGTCACGCGCCCCTGGGGAAAATTATAGGTGCGAATGCGTTCGCTGCGGTCACCAGAGCCAACCATCGATTTGCGCGCGCCTGCGCGGGCCGAATGCAGCCGTTCGCGCTCAAGCTCATAAAGTCGCGTCCGCAACACGCGGAGCGCCTTGGCCTTATTCTTATGCTGAGATTTTTCATCCTGCTGGATGACGACCAAACCCGAAGGGATATGGACGATCCGCACCGCACTGTCTGTCGTGTTGACTGACTGCCCACCGGGGCCCGACGAGCGGTAAATATCAATCCGCAAATCCTTGTCATCAATCTGGACGTCAACCTCTTCGGCCTCGGGCAGCACCGCAACAGTCGCGGCGGAAGTGTGGATACGCCCGCCGCTTTCAGTCACGGGCACACGCTGGACGCGGTGGACACCGCTTTCAAACTTCATCCGCGCGAATACGCCCTTGCCCGTCACACTCGCGACGACTTCTTTATAGCCGCCCATTTCGGCGCTGCTGGCCGAGATGAGTTCAACTTTCCACCCCTGCCCTTCGGCGTAACGCTGATACATGCGGAAAAGATCGCCCGCGAACAGTGCTGCTTCATCCCCGCCCGTGCCCGCGCGCACTTCAAGCATGGCCGAGCGTTCGTCGGCTGCATCCTTGGGCAGCAGCGAAAGCGCCAGCGCGCGTTCAGCAGCGGGGAGCGTCTCGCGGATAGACTGCGCTTCTTCAGCGGCCATATCGCGCATTTCGGGATCGTCCGCCATAGACTCCAGATCGATCAGCTCAGCGCGCAGCCGCTGAAGCTCCGCCGCCGCAACCGCGACTGGCTCAACCTCAGCATATTCCTTTGACAGCGCGACAAATTTGTCCGCTGCAAGATTGCCCGTGGCCAGCATCGCCGACACTTCATCGCGCCGCGCGAGGAGTGAAGCAATGCGTTGAGGGGAAATAGTGCTCATAATCTTTAATCGATTCTCTCAATCACAGGAGGCAAAGTTCACACGGTACAATACCCCTGTTTTCCTTTGTTTTTCGACTCGGCATTAAGTGACAAAATCGATCATAGAGTATATTGTAACGTTTATGGGGTGTGTAGGACAGCAGATCAGCGACGACCTTCAATCTCATTGCGCGCCGCCTCTGCCAGAAACGCCGAACGGGTCAAGCGCCGCATCGATGCCGCTGCGTCAATCGCATCAAGCATTGATTGATCAAGCGAGATATTGACGCGCGCAGGCTTGCTGTTGCGCCCGATCCACGGCACCATCACCAGAAAGGCACCCTCAGCCAAATCGTCGCTCGCTTGCGTACGGATCGTCTCAACCGGACTGGGTTCAAACGCGCCGTCGGCATCTTCAAACCAAAGTGACAAAGCCTCAGTCGCGTTGGGGATGACATCCTCGATTTCATCGGCGGCCGAAAAGCAGCCCGGCAGATCAGGAAAATGAACGCCAAAGGCGCTACCTTCTTCTTTGTGCACCACGGCGTGATAATAGCGCATTTTTGAATTCCTTCGCTGTCCAAGACACGTAGTGCGGTGACTTTAGAATTGAAACAAAACCGTCATTGCGAGCGAAGCGCGGCAATCCAGTCCCGCCATTGCTACTGGATTGCCGCGCTTCGCTCGCAATGACGACGATAATTCCTCTCCGGAACGGGGAGGTGGCGCGAAGCGACGGAGGGGTCGCCCGCCGCGCGCTCCAAACCTTCCAAGCTATGCCCCAGCCCAACCCGACCCCTCCGTCAGGCTGCGCCTGCCACCTCCCCGTTCCGGGGAGGAATTTTGTGGAAAAGGTGTTAGTCATGCAAGAGGTGCAGCTAACGAAGTCATTATAAAACTACCCACCAAACCTTCAAGTTTACGCACTCTAGGGTCTGCCAGTAACAGCGCTTCAATGACTGATATCTCACCATTCAACGTTTGCCAGTAGATCCCGTTGGTTACTTTAAGTTCTATCCATGCCATGACATCTTCCGTCTGGTTAGCAATAATTTCGCTCAACGATTCTCGCGCCGCGTCGGCTCCAGAGCCATCGAGTCCTCTGCCTACAAGCTCAGAGATCAACAACGACTCCACATTGAAGATTATTTCTGCCCCGTTGGATTTTAATCGCTCAAATTGACTGTTCTGCTTGCCGCTATACGCCATCGCTACGGAAAGATTTTCATTTCTCAATAAAGACGCCAAAACTGATGCATATGAAGTGCCAAGTGCCCCTTTGCATGTGATGCCAATCCTAGGCTGATCACTTGCGACATCCCGTACCATCATCCCCAACCGCTCGATACCAGCAGCCCAACCAACTGCTGGCGTTGGTTTACCACCCAGCGTTTCAATCAACCCGTCATAGCGCCCGCCACCAAGTACCGTCCCTTGTGCGCCCAAGCGGTCGGTCACGAACTCAAACGCAGTATGCCTATAATAATCAAGCCCGCGCACCAGCCGTGCGTCGCGTGCCCACTTTACGCCCGCCGCATCCAATCCGCTCGTCACGCTGTCGAAGAAATCGCGCGCCTCATCGGTCAGAAACATATCGATATCGGGTGCTGTATCAGCAATCGGGCGGTCGCGCGGGTCTTTGCTGTCCAATATCCGCATTGGATTGACCGCCAGCCGCGTTACGCTGTCTTCGGACAATTCCCCCCGGTGTGCCTCAAAATGCTCCACCAGCGCCGCGCGCCATGCTGCGCGTGATCCGCCGTCACCGAGCGTATTGAGCTTGAGCGTGATGCCGTCATCAATTTTCAATTCCTTGAGCAATTGATCGGCAAAGCAGAGCAATTCCACATCCGCTGCTGGCTCAGCGGCTCCAATCACTTCGGCATCGAGCTGGTGAAACTGGCGAAAGCGCCCCTTTTGCGGACGTTCGTAGCGGAACAGCGGGCCGTGTGTTGCTACCTTCAGCGGCACATATTGCTGCCAGCCTTCGGTCAGATAGGCGCGACAAATCCCCGCTGTGAACTCCGGGCGCAGTGTCAGGCTATCCCCGCCGCGATCCTCGAACGAGTACATTTCCTTTGAAACAACATCAGTGCTTTCGCCGAGCGACCTTGCGAATACCGCCGTCGCCTCAAACACAGGCACCTCAATCCGCTTAAAGCCATAAAGCCTGCGCACGCGGTCAAACGTCTCGACCACATGGTGAAAACGGTCTGCTTCTTCGCCGTACATACTCTGGGTCCCGCGAATGGGCCGGGGTGTTTCAATCTTTGCCATAGTGCGACGCCCTATAGCCACTGGACGCCCCGCGCAATTCGCGTCATGAAACGGCAACGATAATTTCTATGGGGGATTCGATGCTGCGCCACGCCCTTGCGCTCGTTTTACTTGCCACGCCGACGCTTAGCCTTGCCGAAGAAGATGCTGATGCGGGGGGCAATGGCCGTTCTGCTCTGCCCATCGCGGTGGCAAAGGAGGGTGCCTATCCCGGCACGATGCTCCTCAATATCGATGCGACTGATCTTGATCGCGCGATCTTTAAGGTGACGCAGACGATCCCGATTACGCAAGGCGGCGCGATGACGTTGCTCTTCCCCAAATGGCTGCCGGGCAATCACGCCCCGCGCGGTGAGATAGAGAAGCTCACTGGCCTGACGATCAAGGCTGGCGGCAAGACGCTGATCTGGAAACGTGATCCGGTCGATGTCTACGCATTCCACATCACCGTGCCAGCGGGTGCGCGCGCGCTTGATCTGTCGTTTGAGTTTGTTTCGGCCAATGACGGCGCGCAAGGCCGCATCGTGATGACGCAGGAGATGATGAACCTCCAGTGGAACAATATGTCGCTGTATCCGGCGGGTTATTACACGAACGCGATTCAGATTTCGGCAACGGTCAAATATCCCGCCGGCTGGAAAGCCGCGACGGCGGTGCGCCCGGTCAAAACGGTTGGCGATACCATCACCTATGAAACCGTGCCGTATGAAACGCTGGTTGATTCCCCGGTATTTGCGGGCAAATATTTCCGCAGTGAGCCGCTCGGCGATAATGTCACGCTTAACATCGTGGCGGATGCGCCCAAATATCTCACGATTAAGCCGTACCAGCTTGACGCGCACAAGCGGCTCGTCACGCAGGCGCTCAAGCTATTCGGCACTCGCCAGTTTGACCGCTATGATTTCCTCCTTTCGTTGACTGATCGGATGGGCGGCATTGGCCTTGAGCATCACCGCAGTTCGGAAAACGGGGTGAACCCTGAATATTTCACTGAATGGGATGCTGGCCCCGGTCGGCGCAACCTGCTGCCGCACGAAATGGTGCATAGCTGGAACGGCAAGCATCGCCGCCCTGCCGGACAGATTGTGCCCGATTACCGCACCCCGCTCATCAACGATCTGCTGTGGGTGTATGAGGGGCAGACGCAGTTCTGGGGCTATGTCCTCGGCGCGCGGTCTGGGCTGTTCAACAAGCAAGAAACACTCGATTCGATCGCTGGCATTGCAGCCGGGCTTGATATTCGCCGCGCGCGCGATTGGCGCAGTCTTGATGATACGACTTATGACCCAGTGATCTCTGCGCGGCGACCCAAGGGCTGGGTAAGCTGGCAGCGTAGCGAGGATTATTACAATGAAGGCCTGTTGATCTGGCTTGAGGCCGACGCGATCATTCGCGAACGCAGCAAGGGTGCCAAATCAATGGACGATTTCGCGCGAAGCTTCTTTGGCACGAAGGAAGGCGATTACAGCGCCAATCCTTATGAGTTCAAGGATATCGTCCGCACGCTTAACAGCGTGGTGGCTTATGATTGGGATGGTTTCCTCACCAAGCGCTTGACCGAAAAGGCAAGTGGTGCGCCACTGAACGGCCTCACCCAAGGCGGCTACCGCTTGATCTTCGGTGAAGAGCCAACCCCGCAATTCAAGGACGGCGAAAAGCGTTCAAAAGAGATCAACCTCAGCTACTCACTCGGCGGTGTGATCGGCAAGGGTAAGCTGACGAGCGTAATCTGGGACGGCCCATTCTTCAACGCCGGGATGGTAATTGATACTGAGATCATCGCGGTGAACGGCATGGCCTACACTGACGATGTGATCAAAGAAGCAATCACCGCCGCCAAGGGCACCAACACACCCATTCGCCTGATTATCAAAAACGGTGACCGTGTCCGCGAGGTGAGCATCCCTTATTACAGTGGGCTGCGCTATCCAAAGCTTGAGAAGATCGGCACGGCGGAAAGTGGTTTGGATATGCTGCTCAAGGCAAAGTGAATTCAAAAAGCGTCCGGAGTTTCCCCCGGACGCTGTTTCTGTAACGCTGACCTTTGCGATCAATAGCTGTAATACATATCGAATTCGACCGGGGCTGGCGTCATTTCCCAGCGGGCATTTTCCTGCCATTTGAGTTCGGCATAGCTTTCGATCTGATCCTTGCTGAACACATCACCCTTGAGCAGGAAGGCATGATCGGCCTCCAGTGCTTCAAGTGCTTCGCGAAGGCTGCCGCACACGGTTGGCACTTCGGCCAGTTCCTCGGGCGGAAGATCGTAGAGGTTCTTGTCCATCGCGTCGCCGGGGTGGATTTTATTCTCAATCCCATCAAGCCCCGCCATGAAAAGTGCTGCATAGCAAAGATAGGGATTGGCCATCGCGTCGGGGAAACGTACCTCAACACGCTTGGCCTTCGCGCCTGCTCCGTAAGGAATCCGGCATGAGGCCGAGCGGTTGCGCGCTGAGTACGCCAGCAGCACGGGTGCCTCATAGCCGGGCACTAACCGCTTGTAACTGTTGGTGGTCGGGTTGGTAAACGCATTCAAAGCCTTGGCATGTTTGATGATGCCGCCGATGAAATACAGGCACATGTCGGAAAGGCCGGCATAGCCATTGCCCGCAAATAACGGCTTGTCCTTCGCCCAGATCGAGAGATGGGTGTGCATTCCGCTGCCATTGTCTTCCTTGATCGGCTTGGGCATGAACGTCGCAGTTTTGCCGTAAGCGTGCGCGACCTGGTGGACGACATACTTATAGATTTGCATCCGGTCTGCCGTGGTCGTCAGCGTACCAAACGTCAGCCCGAGTTCGTGCTGAGCTGCTGCGACCTCATGGTGATGCTTGTCGCAAGGCAAACCCATTTCAAGCATCGTCGAGACCATCTCAGCGCGAATATCGACCGCTGAGTCAACCGGCGCAACAGGGAAGTAGCCGCCCTTGGCGCGGGGGCGGTGGCCCATGTTGCCGCCTTCATATTTAGTGCCCGTATTGGTCGGCAATTCGATATCGTCGATATGATAGTAGCTGCTGTTATAGGTATTATCGAAGCGGACGTCATCAAACATGAAAAATTCGGCTTCGGGGCCGATATAGATCGTATCGCCAATGCCCGTGGTTTTGAGATAGGCCTCGGCGCGCTTGGCAGTGCTGCGCGGATCGCGGGTGTAAAGCTCACCCGTTGACGGCTCGACCACGTCGCAAAACAGTATCATCATCGGGGTCGCGCTGAACGGATCAACATAGACCGCCTCAAGATCGGGCTTGAGGATCATGTCGCTTTCGTTGATTGCTTTCCAGCCCTCGATCGATGATCCGTCAAACATCAGACCGTCAGCAAGTTCATCCTCGCCAATGACGCCCGCACACATCGTCAGATGCTGCCACTTGCCGCGCGGGTCAGTAAAACGGAGATCGACCCATTCGATATCCTCGTCTTTGATACGTTTAATGATGGCTGCTGCACTAGTCATTGGTGGATTGTCCTTTTCTTCTCAATCCCCCTCCCGCTTGCGGGAGGAGCTAGGGGTGGGTTTGTTCGTTACAGGGGAAGACACATGGCCCACCCCCGACCCCTCCCGCAAGCGGGAGGGGAGAAAGTTCAAATCGCGTCATTATCGGTTTCGCCCGTGCGAATGCGGAGCGCACTTTCAATCGGGATAACGAAAATCTTGCCATCGCCAATCCGACCGGTCTGCGCAGCCGCTGCAATTGCCTCAACCACGCGCGCCGCCATGCTGTCCTCGACAACGACCTCAAGTTTTACCTTGGGCAGGAAATCGACGATGTATTCGGCCCCCCGGTACAGTTCGGTGTGGCCCTTCTGACGGCCAAAGCCCTTGGCTTCTGTCACGGTAATGCCGCTGACGCCAACTTCGTGGAGCGCTTCTTTGACTTCATCAAGCTTGAACGGTTTGATGATCGCTTCAATTTTTTTCATAATCTGCCGGTGCCCCTTTGGCTTAATTTGTCTTCAATAAGCGTGCCAGTTCACAAATCGCAACAACTCTCGTCAATTGCTGCGTGGCCTTGGCTTTTGCTGCTGCAAGACTAGGCAGTTTACACCACTTTGCCTATTTTTTAGGCAAGTTGACCTCAAAGTCGGTAGTTGGTGAAGCGAATCAGCGCCCCGGTCGGTAGCTGCGTTCAATCTGGCCTTTGAGGTCAGCACGGTTGAACAAGACTGGCTTGGTTTTCATCGCGACAAACAAAGGTGCCTGATCGGCGTAATGGCGAGACGCCTTATCTAGCGTTGCAGAGCCAAATTGATGAATGCTACGTGATGACAGTTTGCCAGCCTTATCCCACGTCACGAACATGATGAACGTATCACCGCCATTCGCTGTAAGCGTCCCATCATCGCCCTTCTTACCATAAACCGCGCGGAAGATATCAGGCCCGCCGGGGATTGGCAGATTGACCGTGCCCCGCCGCAGTCGATTGACCTGACCCCAAGTCGGATCAAGCCGCCCGTAATGTTTTTTGAGATAGGCAATAGCTTCATCAAGTGCGGGACGGAGTGGCGGCGTTGGTTCGCCCATTTCAAGCGCACGGCCAATCGGCTCCCCCATCAGGATCGCCAAAGCGGCCCCGCGATTGCCAACGTCTGTGCGCATATTCCATCCTTTAAGGATCGTCTGTGCGGCAGCAAGATCAGCATTGCCCTTCGCATTAAATGCACGCGCCTGTTTAATCAGATCAGCAAGCACGCTTTTCGGGCTGTAAGCCAGATCATATTTATACGCGTCAAATTCCTCTGCCGTAATCGATGTATCAAGCGCATAGGTTTCAAGCACACGGTGCGCGCGATTGGTCATGTTGGTTTGCAGGCCGAGATTGGGCGGCACGTTCTCCGCCTTGATATTATCCGCCGCTTCGCTGGCGATCAAAGGTGAGTTATTTGAATTGAACACAAAGCCTGATTTCGGGTTCCAGATTTGGGGCAACCGCGCGAACGGTACACGCTCCTTCCAGAGCAAATCACCCCGATCCCCCGGCAATGTCCCCTGCCAATCAAAGCCGTTTTTGCGAATTGGGAACTGGCCGTTCGACAGATAGCCGATATTGCCCTGATCATCAGCGTAGATGAAATTGATGCTTGGCAGCGCTTGCATCGCCATCGCCGCGCGCCACTCATTCAGGTTTTGTGCCTTGTTCATCGCCATATACTGGTTTGGCTGGCGAAGCTCGCCTTGTCCGGCGTAACTGATCGCGAAGGTGCCATGATCGGTTTCAAGCACTGGCCCGTGGACTGACCACAGCACTTCGCGCTTCACCGTCCACAGAATTGGGCCAAAGACTTTGACGCGGAACGTTGCCACTGATTTTTCAAACGCGCGCCAAGTGCCATCAAGATAATATTGCCCCGGCTTTGCAGGATCAGTCTTGAGTTTGTACACATCAGCAAGGTCAGGCTTGTTGACCGTGCTCGCCCAGCCAAGATTGGCATTATGACCGTGGAGCATGAACGGCGATCCGGGGAAGAAGCCGCCCGCAACATGCCAGCCCTCGCCGCTTTCAAGCACAGCCTCATACCAAGCGACTGGCCCTTCATAGGGCTGGTGCGAATTAACGAGCAGCCGCGTCGCCCCATCTGCCGCACGCGAGGGTGCAACCGCAACCCCGTTTGATCCCTTTGGTGGGGATGTATCGCGCGCTGGTTTCTTTTCATTGATGGCTTTGAGCACCTTATCAAGCCCGTAGAAAAACGGCCCGCGAAATGCCGAACCCGCCGCGACATCGCGGCCTGAAAGCGGCAGCAGCCCAGCGGGTACTTGCTCGGGATGTTGCGCCGCGTACAAGTTTACCCCATCGGCATAGCCCTGCATGATCGCGCGGACTTTTGAATCGATCTTGCGTTCATAGTCAGCCTCGACAGTCTCCCAAACGCGGAACAGGCGGACGAGATAATCACCAACCGCTGCATCCTTGCCCTTAACCTCCGCTGCGCGCCCGCGCGTGGTGAGGATCGCATCAGCAATCGTCGCAAAATCATCCTCGCTATGCGCATAACCAAAGCCAAAGGCGACATCTGCGTCGCGCGCGCCAGAGATATGGGGGACGCCGAATGTGTCGCGTTCGATCAGCGGATTATAGGTTTTGGCTGTTGTGATGAAGGCGGCTGGATCAATGGCCTGTCTCATTGGCGCGATCCGGATCCCTGCGGCATAAGCAGCGGATATTGCCGCCAAAACTGCGAATAAAGCCCAATATCGCTTTTTCAAAATTGCCACTCCCCGTTTGTCATTGGGAAGCAGCCTAGCCGATTAGCAAGGACAGTCCAGCCCTGCCGGACTCTTGGTGAAAATCTCCGCTGCACCGTTTTCGTTAATCCCGATGGTATGTTCAAACTGGGCAGAGAGTGAGCGATCACGCGTTACCGCCGTCCAGCCGTCGTCAAGGACTTTCACATCGGCACGGCCAATGTTAATCATTGGCTCGACCGTAAAGAACATGCCAGGCTTTAGTTCCGGCCCAGTGCCGGGGCGTCCGGCATGGATTACTTCGGGCGCATCATGGAACAGGCGGCCGATGCCGTGACCGCAAAAATCACGGACGACCCCGTAGCGGTGCTTTTCGGCAAAGCTTTGAATCGCGTGCGCCACATCGCCGAGGCGGTTGCCCGCGCGCGCGGCATCAATCCCGCGCATCATGGCCTCATAGGTGACCTCAACAAGACGCTTCGCCTTGATCGGCACTTCGCCGACGAGATAAGTGCGGTTGGTATCGCCGTGCCAACCGTGCACAATCGACGTTACATCAACATTGACGATATCGCCCTCACGCAGCGCCTTGTCTGCCGGAATACCGTGACAGACCACGTGGTTGACCGACGTGCAGCAGCTATGCGTGTAGCCCCGGTAATTGAGCGTTGCCGGAATCGCCGCCGCTGCCAGCGTCATCTGACGAACAATATCATCAATTGCCTCAGTCGTGATACCCGGAACAATATGCGTGCCAAGCGCATCAAGTATCTGTGCCGAAAGCAGCCCCGCCTTGCGCATCCCCGCAAAACCCTCCGGCCCGTGAAGTTTGATAACATCAGAACGCGCATGAAGCGTATCGGCGGTAACGGTTTGATAATGAGTCATTATGTTTATCTAAGCTATTATATCACCTGCCGCAAATCAGAGTTTGCGCTGTACCGCGCGCCGCTTGGTGACACCGTGAAAATAATGCCAGATGAAGAGTGCTGGCGCGCCCAAGCCAAGTACCCAGTGGATGATGCTCGTCCAATCACGGACGGCCTCGTCGCCCACATAATAAAGCATGTATCCCGAAAGAATGAGGACGCTGAATATCACTGTCAGCGACACGCCTGCCACGCGCTGGCTCACATCCTTCCAGCC
>JAYUIX010000116.1:0-2132 GCA_043765635.1 Sphingomonadales bacterium | reverse complement strand
ATCCGCGGATCGGGGCTTGCGGTTGCCGGGGCTGCGCAGTGGATGGCCAATTTCGCCATCAGTGCGAGCTTTCCTTGGCTGTTATCGGCCATAGGTCTGCCAATTACATACGGATTCTACGCCGGATTTGCCTTTATCTCGATCATTTTCGTGATGAAAATGGTGCACGAAACCAAAGGCACCGAACTTGAAGACATGGTGGGGTGATGCGGTTTATGTCGCGCCGTGATATGGTTGCGCGGCGTTATGCCGCGCAGTGCTCGTTGATGAAATCACGATGGCGCGGCATATAATCGGCTGAATTGGCCACTGCATTCTTGATCTCCGCAAGCCGCGCCTTGGTTTCGTCAAGGCTCATCAGATTGGCAACAGGGTCATAAGTGCGCGGTCGCATGCCCTGCCCCGCCATCACAGCAAACCAGCTCGTGTCATTGAACAATTCCTCATTCTCACGGAAAGTACGGCCTGAATTTTCAAAGATTGCGATCTTTTCGGCCAAGCGGTCGGGCACAGCCATTGTCCGGCAATAATCCCAGAATGGACTGTCATCACGCGTTGTCGCTTTGTAATGGAGCACAAGGAAATCGCGGATTTCCTCGCTCTCGGTCTTGAGAATGCGGTTATAACGCGCAGCATCGACCGGAACGAAATTCTTGTCAGGAAAATTGGCAAGCAGGCGCGAAATACCGCTTTGAATCATCCAGATGCTGGTCGATTCGAGCGGTTCCATAAACCCCGATGAAAGCCCGATGGCGACAACATTCTTATCCCAATATTTGTTGCGGTGGCCCGTTGTAAATTTGATGAAGCGCGGATCGGCAAGTGGTTCTCCGCCCAGATTGGCCAGCAATGTTGCGGTGGCCTCATCATCGCTGATGTAATCGCTGCAATAAACATAACCATTGCCAACGCGGTGTTGCAGTGGAATCCGCCACTGCCACCCTGCTTCGCGCGCGGTTGACCGGGTGAAGGGGGGCAGGTCTTCGCCACCTGCGCAGGGCACGGCCACCGCGCGGTTGCAGGGGAGCCACTGTGACCAATCGGTATAACCCGCCTTCAATGTTTTTTCGATGAGTAACCCTTGGAACCCAGAACAATCGATAAAGAGATCAGCTTCAATACGGGTGCCGTCCTCCATCACCACCGCTTTGACAAAGCCATCGAGGCTGCGCTGTTTGACGTCCACCACTGTGCCTTCGCGCCGGGTGACTCCGCGTTTTTCGGCATGTTCGCGCAAATAGAGCGCGTAAAGCCCGGCATCGAAATGAAAGGCATAAGCGATGTCGGAAAGCGGCGAATTGCCCGCGTTTATGGGACGCATGAATTTGCCGTCCACCGATGCTTTGGCTTGCAGCGAGTAATCGCCAATGTCATTCGATAGCCCCATCTGATGCAGCCGCAGCCAGAAGGCGTGGAAAGAGACGCCCTCCATATTGACGCCGAAATTGCCAAAAGGATGGAAATAGCTATGGCCCTTGTGCGCCCAGTCAACAAATTGGATGCCAAGTTTGAAACTGCCTTTGGTTCGCCTGACAAAGTCATCCTCGTTAATGCCTAGCATCCGGTTGAAGATGTTGATTTGCGGGATTGTCGCTTCACCGACGCCGACCGTGCCTATCGCATCGGATTCAACCAAAGTGATATCGGCATAATCGGGGCCCAAAACTTTGGCGAGTGCAGCGGCTGTCATCCACCCGGCAGTGCCGCCGCCAATGATGGCAATGTGGCGAATACGGTCTTCTTTCACGTCAAGCTCCCTTGGGCAAATTGTGCCACATAATCGCCGTGCATCGGCATTTTTCGTGCGGTCTGATCAAATATGGTCGCCATACGGGACATCATATGCGCGATCTGTTTTTCATCAAGCGCATCGGCCAGCACATCATATCCCTGCGGCACCAGCCCTTGCCCCACCATCACAGCGATCCAGTTCGAATCGGCGAACAATTCATCGTCATAACGGAACAAACGCCCACGCCCCGCGAACAGATCGATTTTGCGTTGTAGACTATCCGGGATTGGCATCGCCGCACATTGTTCCCAAAATGGCAGGCCTTTACGATCATTGAGTTTGTAATGGAGGATCAGGAAATCACGGATCTGCTCCCACTGGATCACGGTCAGCCTGTTAT
>JAYUIX010000115.1:0-23741 GCA_043765635.1 Sphingomonadales bacterium | reverse complement strand
TTGAGCGAGGAATTCTGCGCCGCCGATTTTGCGCGCTTCCTCTTCAAAGACGTTGATGAATTCGCCGCCGATGAATTTGCGCTTGGCCTCTGGATCAGAGACGCCCGCCAGCCCCGCCATAAAGCGCGCCTCGGCATCGACAACGACGAGCGGGATATTATAATGATCACGGAAGAGTGTCTCGACTTGCTCACGCTCATTCATCCGCAGCAGGCCGTGATCGACGAACACGCACGTAAGCTGTTCACCAATCGCTTCATGGATCAGGATCGCCGCAACCGAGCTATCCACCCCACCCGAAAGCCCGCAAATGACACGGCTCTTACCCAATTGGGCGCGGATATCGGCGATCTTTGTGCTGCGAAACTCCGCCATTGTCCAATCGCCCGCCAGCCCACAAATCTTGTGAACAAAATTGGCGAGCAGCTTTGCGCCGTCAGGCGTATGGACAACCTCGGGATGGAACATCGTGGTGTAATAGCGCCGCGCTTCATTTACACAGATGGCGAAGGGCGCGTTGGGCGACGTGCCAATTACCTCGAAGCCTTCGGGCGCAACCGTTACCCGGTCACCGTGGCTCATCCAGACGGGATATTTGCTGCCAACCTCCCAAATGCCTTCAAAAAGCGGGCTAGATTTGAGAATTTCAACATCAGCACGGCCAAATTCAGCGGCATGACCACCCTCGACTATCCCCCCAAGCTGCGTGCAAAGCGTCTGCTGGCCATAACAAATCGCAAGGATTGGCAGGCCTGAATCGATAATAACCTGCGGCGCGCGCGGGCTGGCTTCAGCCGTTACTGAGGCAGGGCCACCTGACAGGATTACTCCCTTTGGCTTCATCCGGGCAAAGGCCTCAGCGGCTGCATTGAACGGAGCAATTTCGCTATAAACCCCCGCTTCACGCACGCGCCGCGCGATAAGTTGAGTCACTTGGCTGCCGAAATCGACAATGAGGATTGAATCTTGTGGCTGAACAGTCATGCAGGGCCGATAATATCAGCCCTGCACGCTGTCCAGCTAGCCAAGTGGATTAGCCGTAATTATTGCCAAGCCCGGAAAGGCGCAGATCAGCAACCCCGTCATACCGGGCTAAGCATGAGAATCTGCCCTTGTCATAGCCGTCATTGTAACGGTCATAACGGTTACCGTAACGATCCCAATCGTCGCGTCCGCGATTATAACCGCGATCCTCAACGACGATCCGCCCGCGCACTTCATAACCGCCGCGTACGCGGTCAATCCGGGTTACATCGGTCACACGGGCACGGCCATAGCGGCTAGCCTGACGCTGCGCTGCGCGGACGCACTGGTCAACCGCACTTCGGCTGCCAAAGCGCCGATCCGAATAGTCATAACCACCGCGTGAATAATCGCCGCGCCGATCATAACGATCGTCATAGCGGCCATCGCGATCCTTTGATGCAGCGACTGCAACAGCGGCAATCCCGCCGATAATCAGCGCGCCTGCGATCACATCGCCAGCGTCAATTCTATCGCGGTCAAAACGCCCCGCTTGCGCAGGTGTCGCCGAAATTGCGGTTGCCGCAGCAGTCAGCGCCAGTGCGGCTTTGGACAGATACTTCATACTCACCTCCGTCAATACCCGGCGGGTTAGGATGCCGGGTATGGAGACAATATGTGCTCATCGCCGTGAGCGAAGTCTGAACTGGGTTGTAGGCGCGCGTTCAGCAAAGCGCCGCAATCCAGACACAAAAAAGCGCAGACAATCGCCTGCGCTTTTCTGATCATGGCCCACGCATGATAGCCGCGAAATATTCTATCGCACGGCCACCGCAGTCACATCAACAAACACTGCCTTAACTGTGCCATCGCGGACGACGCAGTTGAACCCGCGTGGTTCGATCACCTTGTCACGCCAGTCATCGCGTGCCTCAATCGTGCCCGCAATATCCCAGCCGTCTTCATTGGCCGAAACCTTGGTCACCTCACGCACGCTCGACATTTTGCCCGCCCGATCTTCAGCGGCGAGCGCGCAGGCATCAACCGCGTCATTCTCGCTATTGATTGCGCCCTTCTGATACGGGCCATTCTCGTTATAAACACCAGCCTCACGCTGCCGCCGCTTTGATTTGCCCGATGAGGCAATCGCGGCGACCAGCCCGACCACCGCCAGAATCCCGATCACATCGCCGGTATCAAGCCGATTACGCTTATAATAACGGCCGTGCTTATACTTGCCGCCATAACCATAACCATGACCATAGCCACGCCCTCCGGCAAAGGCAGGCGTCACCGAAGTCGCGACAAGCGCAGCGGCGGCCACGGTAGCAATCATTTTACGCAGTGTGATCATGGGCTTACTCCCCCAAAAATTAACGATGAACGCAGGCTAAACGCGCAAAGCTGTCGCAGCGATGAACGGACGTTTTGATGAGGTAGAATGAGGTGGAAGTGGTGGAAGGGGTCAAGCATGAAAATGGCGCAGAAAGACTTAATATGTTACGATAAAACAGGCCCAAAAGTGGTAAAATGGGACTTATCGTTGGTTGAAATTGGGTGAGAATTAGTCAGGATATGCGCACATAACGCGCGGATTACGAACGGTTGCGCTCAATACGCTTCAGATTGCACGAAAATGCCGTCACCCCGGCGCAGGCCGGGGCCGCTACGATCTTGCGCGCAACACCCAAACGACCCCGGCCTCCGCCGGGGTGACGCCTAGCTCTACTGGGGTGACGGGGAGCCTCAAACGATCATATCAAACAAATCATCCCAATTGGGATTGGCCTCAGCGATCAAGCGCAATTTCCAAACCCTGTTCCAATTTTTGATCGCCTTCTCTCGCGCAATCGCGGCGTCGATGTTGTCATGCGGTTCGGCATATATCAGGCGTTTCAAATCCCACTTCCGGCAGAACGCCGCCCCGCGCCCCTCACGGTGGGCAAGCACCCGCACGGCCAGATCAGCGGTGACGCCAGTGTAGAGAATCCCGAACGGCTTGTTGGTCATCAAATAAACATGGCCACCCTTGATCATAATCTTTTCCCTTTCCACCCGTCACCCCGGCGGAGGCCGGGGTCGCTCGAAGTTTGGACACCATAAACCAACGACCCCGGCCTCCGCCGGGGTGACGCCTCTTGCTAACCCCGCCGCGCCGCAATCACCGCCTCAGCTTGGGCGAGGTTGTTACTGGCCATCTCGTGATAATGCGAAAAATGCTTGACCGTCCAAACTATCAATGCAGCTTGGTAGGCTTCAACCGCCTCGGCAAGCAAGGCGAGTCCTACATCACCCTCACAGCTTTCGCCCTGCGAGCGAAGCAAATTTCCTAGATTATGCTGTGTTCCAGCCCATTCGGCGGGCATCGCCGAATGAGTGTGAACAGTGAGAGCGGCACGACAAGCCTCAACAGCCTTTGCTATTAGAGAAAGTCCAGCAGACCCACCTGTCTTTTCGCCCTGCATAGCCAGCGTAGCGCCTAAAACATTTTGCGTATTTGCCCAGCGAGCTGGTGTCGCCACCTTTGTGTACACAGTCAGCGCTGCGCGGTAGACTTCAATTGCCTCGGCGAGCAATAGAAGTCCTTCAATGTCCTTGGTACGGTGCCCTAGCACAGCCATCGCTGCCCCAAGGTTAGTCTGAGTCATCGCCCAAGCAGCCGGCATCTCAGCCTGTGTGCGAATTTTCAGCGCAGCGCGATACGCTTTGATTGCCTTGCCTAATATCGCAAGTCCAACAGCACCCGCCTTACGCTCGCCCTGCTTACGTAGCGCATTCCCAAGGTTATTCTGCGTTCTCGCCCACTCGACTGGCCTCTTCGCTTGCTTGTAAACACTGAGTGCCGTGCGAAAAGTCGCAATCCCTTCAGCCAACAGCGCAAACCCCTTTTTGCCCCTGATGCGCTCGCCCTGCACAGACAAAACGTGCCCAAGATTATTCTGTATATTTGCTGCGCGCTCTGCATCGCCACAATGTTGGGCAGCAGCCTCCAACGCACGCAAGCGCTTCTCAGATGCAACCAACGCAGGGTTTTGCGCGAAGATTTCCCCAAAAATAGCCAAGCGATCTGCCGCCGTTCCGACAACCGCCTCCCCCGCCTCAACATCAAAGGGCATCAGCATTGCCCCCGCTTGTTCCCATGCGGCGTCGGCGGCCTGCCAATCGAGCATGGTGAGTGCGGCGCTGGCTTCGGCGGATTTGAGTGCTGCGGCGTTGCGGACGGGTTCGCTGGCCTTGTCAGTGGCGGCCTTGGCCGCCTCAGCGTAGCGGGTGCGCGCGGTGGCGATGTCGCCTGCCTCTAGCGCCTCTTCGGCGGCGACTTTGAGCGACTGGATATGATTATCATGGACGCTGATATGCGAGACTTGCTCAAGCAGCGCACGATAATCGCGTTCGAAGGTCGCGACGGCATTTAGCACATCAGCATCAAGCGCATTGGGCTGAAAATCGACAAACCTGGCAATTGCGCCGCGCAGCGCTTGGTCAGGAAGCGTTGATCCTCCCACAAGCGCCAGCAACCGATCAAGTTTGACGTTTGCATTACTCACCTCGCGAACCGTCTCCAACTGGAGCGGCAACGCGAGTGATTGCGCATATTTTTCATCAGCAAGGGAGGCCTCAAGCACCGCGCGAATGATGTCGCTGGCAAAACTGCGTGGGCAGAAAATGCCGATTGAACTTGACGTTTGAAAGCGCGCGTCTTTATCGGCGATCCGGTTAATCAAAAATCTATGCACTGCCTCGGCAAAATCGGCCTCGCGCGCGCATTCGACGATATCGGGGCGGGTTGGGACACAGGCGGGGAGAAACTTCGTCAACGCGGTATCGGCCTCGGTCAGGGCGTCACGCCAGTCCTGATTTTTGTCATAACGGTCTGCCGCCGCAAAGGCCGCCCGCTGCATCTTTCCCATCAATACAGTTGAATCGAAACCATGCTTTACGCCACTTTCGTGAAACAAAGAGGCGATTTTAATCCCGCCACTGGCAACCGCCCCCACAGTCGGCGGTACGCCGAATAATGCACAGCCAATGCTCACCACAGGTTCAAGACATTTGAGAAGTGCCACCAGTAATCGCCCTGTACCCCTGCCCGAATCGCGAGGCTAATCATGGCGGTTATACTTTGGGGTGCAATGATTTTATTTGGGGCTTACGTCACCCCGGCGGAGGCCAGGGTCGGCTGATGGAGGTACCCAACCTTCAAACGACCCCGGCCTCCGCCGGGGTGACGGTTACTCCACCTTCATCCCCGTAAACTTCGCAATAAACGCATAAGCATCGGCGAATTCCGCAATCACTTTATCGACAGGCTTGCCACTCCCATGCCCAGCCCGCGTTTCAATCCTGATCAGGCGTGGCTTCGCACCCAAATCACTCGCCTGTAACGCTGCGGCGTATTTGAAGCTGTGGCCGGGGACGACGCGGTCATCGGTGTCGGCTGTCGTCACCATGATCGCGGGATAATCCTTGCCCGGAGTGATGTTGTGATAGGGTGAGTAGCTGCGCAGGATTTTGAAATCGGCCTCTTTGCCGGGGTCGCCGTAATCATCGATCCAGTAGCGCCCCGCCGTGAAGCGGTTGAAGCGGAGCATGTCCATCACGCCGACCGCTGGCAGCGCGGCGGCAAACAGATCGGGCCGCTGATTGACCACCGCACCGACGAGAAGCCCACCGTTTGAGCGCCCTTCAATCGCAAGCTTGCTCTTGGCGGTAATCCCTTGCGCAATCAGATATTCACCGGCACCGATGAAATCATCAAAGACATTCTGCTTCTGTGCCAGACGCCCGGCATCATGCCACGCTTTGCCATATTCGCCGCCGCCGCGCAGGTTTGCAATCGCGAGCACCCCGCCCTGTTCAAGCCAGGCGAGCCGCGTCGCGCTGAACCCCGGTGTTTGTGAAATATTGAACCCGCCGTAGCCGTACAGGAGCGTCGGCGCCGGGCCTTTATCGATGCTGTCCTTCCGCCGGACGACAAACATCGGCACGCGCGTGCCGTCCTTTGACGCGAAGAAGCGCTGTTCAGTGACATAGTCCGACGGGTTAAACGCGACCTTTGACTGGGCGAAAATCTCGGCCTTTCCGGTGGCCGTGTCGAAGCGGTAGACCGTTGGCGGAATCGCAAAGCTTGAGAAGCTGTAGAAGGTTTCGCTATCGCCGCCCTTGCCGCCAAAGCCCGCCGCGGTGCCAATATCAGGCAGCTTGATCGCGCTGATCAATCGCCCATCAAGTTCGCGCAGTTCGGCCTCAGATTTAGCGTCGCCCAGATAGGCAAGGATCATCCGGTTGCCGACGAGTGACGCACCGACTAGCGTTTCAGTCGCTTCGCCGACAATCTGACGCGCCGTGCCATTCGCGCGGGTTGCGCTGAGCGTCACCAAGCGCTGGCGAGGCGCGCCCTTATTGGTGAGGAAATAAAGCGTGTCGCCAACAGAGCCCGCCAACTGCCAATTATAGTCAAGCCCGGTGATGAGCGGACGCGGCTTTACGCTCTTTCCATCAAGCCGGGCAATGTGAAGCTCATAACGGTCATCAGTGCCTGAAGATGTCGTGATCAGCAGATATTTACCGTCATCGGTAATCTGCGCGCTGTGGCCAAGCTTTGGCCGATCAGGCGTCGCGTAGATTTTGACGTCCTCGCTTTGCTGCGTGCCAAGCTTGTGGAAATAAACGGTCTGGTTGACATTGAGCGATTGGAACGTTGCGCCCTTCTCTGGCTCAGCAAAACGTGAGTAAAAGAAACCGCTGCCATCACTGTTCCACGATAGGCCGGAGAATTTGACCCATTTGACCTCATCCTCAAGCATCTTGCCGCTCGCGACGTCTTGGATGCGCAACGTCCGCCAATCGCTGCCGCCGTCCTGGATTGCATAAAGCAGTTTGGTGCCGTCATTGCTCGGAGACCATTCGCCAAGCGCCGTCGCGCCGTCCTTCGCCCAGTCATTGGGGTTAAGGAGGATGCGCGGGGTGCCGCTGAAGCCATCACGGACATACAGCACAGACTGGTTCTGGCGGCCGTCATTGCGCGTATAGAAATAGAAATTCGCGGCCTTGCGCGGTACGCCGTAGCGTTCATAATTAAATAGCGATTTCATCCGCGCGGCAAACACCGCGCGCCCCGGAAGCTGCGAGACATAGCCATCGGTAATCTTGTTCTGATCGGCGACCCATTTCGCGACCTCACTGTCAGTGCGGACATCATTTTCGAGCCAGCGGTAAGGATCGGCAACGGGCACGCCGAACTGCGGCTCAACCAAATCAAGCGCACGGGTGTGAGGATAAGACGGCAAAGGACGCTCCGGCAGGGGTTCAGCAGCGGCAAGAGGGGCCGCAATCAGGGCAATGGCGACAAGGCCAGCGGTCACACGCATATATTTAAGACTCCCGGTTGGCATGAAGCGCATCCCGTAGATTGTTTCCCAAATATAGGGCGGGTTGGCAAGGGGCTACCCCTCATCCCCCAGAAACAGGAAATCGCGGTCAAACTGTTTCAGTGCTGCGCCGCCATCGACGAAGATCGTCTGGCCCGTAACCGACTCTGCGCCTGCGAGCCAGAGGACGGCATCGGCGATCTCATCGGGGTCGGGCAGGCGTTCGAGCGGCATCATTTTGGCAAGGCGCACCATCTGTGCTGGGCGATACTCTTCGGTGGGGAGCGTCAAGCCGGGCGCGACGGCATTCACACGCAGCTTGGGCGCAAGCGCGCGGGCAAGCGTTTCGGTCGCGCCGCTGAGTGCTTGTTTGGAGAGGGTGTAGCTCAACTGATCAGCACCGGGATGGCGAATGCGCTGATCAAGGATGTTGACGACGCAAGCCCGCGCGCCCTCTGGCATTGCCGCTGCAAGCCCCGTAGTCAGCATCACCGGCGCGCTGACATTAACCGCGTGGTGGAGCGCAAGCGCTTCTGCAGTCACCGTCGCCGGATCATCCCAGACAAAGCGTGAGGCATTATTGACGATCAGATCAGGCAAGCGGCCAAAATGCGCCGCGACTGCGGGAAGGAGCACTGCAACAGCGGCGCTATCGGCAAAATCGGCGACGAAGCTGTGCCAGATGCAATGATCCTGCGCCAATATCGCCGCGAGTTCTGGCTCGGGCGTGTCTTCGCGGCGGCTGTGAAGCGCCAATGCCCAGCCTTCGCTCGCCAAGCGCGCGGCAATCGCAGCACCGATCCGCCGCATCCCCGCCGTTACGAGCGCGAGCTTCATTTTCTATGCCTTATCATGCGAACGCCGATCGATTCGCCATCCTCAGCAATCGCAAGCTTGACGATGCTCACCTCGACCCGCGCCACGCGCTTATCCTGCACAAACAGCGTCTCGGCGATATGATCAGCGACCGCCTCAATCAGGACGAAATGAACGCCCTTGGGCAAGGCTTCGCGCGCCGCACGTTTCAAATCCATATAGTTTTTGGAGGCCGAAAGCGGGGTATCGGGCGCGAAATGAGTTGGAATATCGAGATCAACCGTCACCGAAATGCGCAAGGGCTGTGGCAAATGCGTTTCTTCGGAATAAATGCCCGTGAGGACAGGCACTTCAAGATCTAGCACTTGCAGTTGGAGAAGGTCATTGCTCATAGGCGGCGCGATTAGGCGCATGGGCGCATTTCATCAAGGCGGATTATCGTTTTTCATTCGGGCGCGCAGCGTCTAAAGCCCGCGCCCGTGACTGAGATATTGCCCCTGTACCGAATCCCCGCCGCTGATGTGGAGGCGTTGCTTGACGCTGCCTTTGGTACTGATCGCCACGAGCGCACGGCGTATAAACTGCGCACTGGCACGTCGGCGATCCCGTCGCTGAGCTTTGCAGCGGTTGATGGGGTGGCGCTGGTTGGCAGTCTGCAAAGCTGGCCCGTGCGGATTGAAACGCCCTCAGAAGCACATGTGCCGCTCACCCTCGTTGGCCCCGTCGCGGTATTGCCAGCGCTCCAACACAGCGGAATTGGCAGAACGTTGATGACGCATATGATGGCTACTGCTGACGCAGGCAAGGCCGACGCGCTAATGATGATCGGTGATCCCGAATATTATGGGCGTTTTTTTGGCTTTACCGCCGATGAGACTGGCGGCTGGCACCTCCCCGGCCCCGTCGAGCGGCACCGTCTGCTGGCACGGATCAGACGTGTGGGCGGAGTGCCAAAGGTGGGTGCGATCAGGCCTGATAGCGGCGGAATGGCTTGACATTTTCAGTGAATTGTTGCATGTAACTTTTGCTGTAGAAGTTTCTATATGAATCATCTTCTTGTTACGGGGTGTGCTATGTCAGTAGTGCGCCCCGTTTCGTTTGGGGGCCGAGTGTCAGCTCAACCCCCTCTCGTCATCACTTATTCCGTGATACTTCCACGATCTTGAGGATCAAGGCCGCGAAAGCAATTGCCGCCGTGATAATGGCGACAATTAGGATTGCTGTATTAATTTCTATATTGATCACCTCCTTTTGACGGCATGATTGCGGGAGTTAACCGCGCCGTCTGGAACTTTATGAGAACATTCGTGCAATTACACAAGAGCGTCATCGCCTATTCCCCCCTGCCCGCACCTGATCTAAAGCCATTCCATGCCTATGCGCGACCTTCCCCCTGATCTGGCCAAACTGTCGCTCGGCGAGATCGAGGCAGCGCTTGCCGAAAAGCGTTTGCCCCCGGTTGATCAGTGGCATCCCGCGTACTGCGGGCCAAGTGACATGGTGATTACGCGTGATGGCAGTTGGTTTCACCAAGGCGGCCGGATCAATCGTCCGGCGATGGTCAAGCTGTTCTCCTCAATCTTGCGGCGAGAGGGCGATGGCAGTTATGTCCTCGTCACTCCGGGAGAAAAGCTTGATATCATTGTCGAGGATGCGCCCTTCATCGCGGTAGAGGTGAAGAGTGAAGGCGAGGGCACCGAACGCAGCCTCGCCTTCCGCCTCAACACCGATGATCTGGTGATCGCTGGCCCGGCCAGCCCGATCCGCGTTGTCAACCGTAATGATGGCCCGCATCCCTATGTGATGGTGCGCGGCGGGATGGAGGCGCTGATCGCGCGTCCGGTTTATTATGAACTCGCTGAACTTGCGGTATCCGAAGGGGCCGAACCGCTTGGGCTATGGAGTGGCGGCGCGTTCTTTGCACTGGAGGCTGCATGACGCTCGCCAACCGGCTGCGCACCGCGATTGCTGCTGAAAATAGCGCAGAGATGATTGCGCATGATGGGCATGTAAACGATCTTGCCGCCTATGAAGCCACCCCCGCCGCTGTCCTGATCGCGGTTACTGACCGCGCCGAACCCGGCGTGATCCTGACACAGCGCCCCGAAACCATGCGCCGCCATCCCGGTCAAGCCGCCTTCCCCGGTGGGCGAGTGGATGCCAGTGATGCGAACGTCATCAGCGCGGCGCTGCGCGAAGCCGAGGAGGAGATCGGCCTGCCGCGCCATATTCCAGAAATTATTGGCACGGTTGACCTTTACCGCACTATCACACGCTACACGATCACGCCTGTCCTTGCGGTGATCCCGCCTGACTTGCCGCTGGTTGCCAACCCGCACGAGGTGGCACATATTTTTGAGGTGCCGCTTGCCTTCCTGCTTGATCCCGCCAACCATATGGCCAAAGCCGCAGACTGGAATGGGCGCGAGCGGCACTTTATCGAAATGCACTGGGAGGGCCAGCGCATCTGGGGCGCAACAGCGGCGATGATTGTGAACCTGTCGAGAAGGCTTGCATGGCAGGGGTAGTCCTTCCTGATGCGCCGTGGCGCCGTAGTGCGGGGCTCGGTTTGCTCTGTCGCACGCTTGGCAGTGATGAAGGGCTGGTGCGGCTTGTTGGCGGCGCGGTACGTGACGGGCTGGCGGGGCAACCGGTCACTGATATTGATTTGGCAACCGCGCTTTCGCCCGCTGAGGTGATCGCGCGGCTTGAGGCGGCGAAGGTCAAAGTCATTCCCACCGGGCTTGCACACGGCACAGTGACGGCGGTGCTTTCATCAGGCCCGATTGAGATCACGACGCTGCGCCGCGATGTTGCAACTGACGGGCGGCACGCAACAGTCGCGTTCACTGATGATTGGCGGGAGGATGCCGCGCGGCGCGATTTTACGATTAACGCGCTTTCGGCAGACCCGTTCAGCGGCGCGGTGTTCGATTATTTCGGCGGCGCTGATGATCTTGCAGCGGGGCGTGTGGCGTTCATCGGTGATCCGCTCAAACGCATCGCCGAGGATCATTTGCGGATCATGCGCTTCTTCCGCTTTCACGCCCGTTATGGCCGGGGGGAGCCTGACAGTGCAGCAATTGCGGCGTGCACGCTGCGCTCAAATGACTTGATGGCGCTCTCACGCGAACGCATCGCCGATGAACTGCTCAAAATTCTCGCGCTGCCTGATCCCGGCAATGTGATTGTGCTGATGATTGATCAGGGGATTTTTAAGCCCGTCCTGCCCGAAATTACCGATGCTGCGCCGCTTTCCCGACTAATTAAACGCGAATTGGACGCTGGCATATCGAGTGACGCTTTAAGGCGTTTGGCCGCACTGCTTGCGCCTGATGTTGCGGTTGCCGAAGACATATCCGCGCGATTAAAATTCTCAAATGCGAAGCGCAAGCGGCTCGCCTGTGCAGCAGCGCGAGTGGACGGTGACGCTGACAATCCCAAGGCACTGGCGTATTGGGTGGGGCATGAGGGTGCGGTTGATCGCCTGTTATTGGGAGACGGCCACGCACGCGCGTTAGCAGGCTGGACAGCGCCAATATTCCCAATCAGCGGCGGCGCAATCGTCATGCGCGGGGTCAAGGCTGGCCCTGATGTCGCACGCATCCTCAAAGCGGTGGAACGCCAATGGGTGAGCGAAGACTTCCCCGATAAAGCGCGGGTTGAGGGGATTGCGGATGCGATGACACGTCGGAGTTAACCCAACCCGTTTGGGCTGAGCTTGTCGAAGCCCTGTCCTTTACTGCCCGCAGTTTCGAGAGAAAAGGGCAGTCCTTCGACAAGCTCAGGACGAACGGTTCATGTTTTCAATCCTTCTCCCCCACCGCTCGCAGTGCCGCATAATCGCCCACAAAGCGGGGGCCGACTAATCCGCGCGCGAGCACTGCGGCTGGCCCGCCGCGCGCTTCGCTTTCCTCGATGCGGACATTCGCCAGATCAATGCCCGGCTGTCCTATCGCCTGAAGCGCGGCGCTAAGCTTGACGACATCGCCGCTTTTGAGTTTGGCAAAGGCCGCCTCAACCTCGGCCAATTCTTTTTCAAGCGCATCGACGCGCGCAATTTGATAGTTGGTCGGGGCCGATTCAACCGAACTTATCGCGCCGTAAGCCGTATCCATATTCTCGCGCAGCCGCTCTTCGCCGGTAATCGCGCCGCCTTCTTTGGTGGCGACAACCTGCTGTTTGAGGATCGCAGCCTGAGCTGAAACGCTTGCGGCAAGCGTCTTGGTCGTGCCGCCCTTGGCAACAAGCGCGTCGGATTGTTCGGACGTGGCTTTGAGGCCCGCAACAAGTGCCGACATCCGTCCGAACAGCGCGCTGACGCGCTGGGCCGCGTCAAACTGCTTCTTGCGATCAGCAACAGTGAAGGTCGCGCGGCGATCAAGCCCGATATCGAGCGGCATCGTTACCGTTTCGCCTGCCTTGGTCAGTCGCACTGTATAACGTCCCGGAAGCACGCGCGGGCCTTGCGTTGAATAAAATGCAAGCTGCGCGGCGGGCGGCGCAATCGGCGGCTTGACACGCATCGACCATTCAACGCGGTTAAGCCCGCGCCGTTTTGAGGCGGAGAGCGTGTCAACAACATTGCCCGCGCTATCAAGGATTTCGAGCTTCATCCGCCCGATAATATGGCGATCCTTTTGATAGTAAGTAATGACAGCGCCGCCCGGCGGGTTATCGCCCGCAAACTTGCCGTCACCGTCTGACCAGCCGCCATTGCCTTGCAAGCGCTGCTGTGTCGCGCGGCCCGGCAGCAGCTTGACTGTCGCTGCAAGCGTTCCTGCATCAAGCGCGCGCAGCGGCGAGATATCGTCAATGATCCATATCCCGCGACCATGCGTGCCGAGGACGATATCATTGTCACGCGCCTGCACGGCAATATCGCGCACCGCAACTGCCGGAAAGTCCTTGGGCTTAAACTCGGCCCAGCTTGTGCCGCCATCCACCGAAATGAACATGCCAAGTTCGGTGCCCGCAAACAGCAGATTGGGATTGACTGAATCTTCCTTGATCACATGAACATAGCCGCGCACGCCCGCCGTTGCAGCGCCAATCAGCGGCGTCCAGCTTTTGCCGCCATCGCGCGTCCGGTAAAGATAAGGCGTCATATCGCCGTAAGTATGGCGATCCACCGCGACATAAGCGGTATTTGCATCATGACGGCTCGCCTCAACCCAACTGACCCAATTGCCCTTGTTTGGCAGTTTGAGGTTGGCCGTCAGGTTGCTCCACGCCTTGCCGCCGTCGCGCGTCAACTGGACATTGCCATCATCAGTGCCAACCCAGATCGTCCCCGCTGCCTTGGGACTTTCGGAGATTGAATAGAGCGTGGTGTGCATTTCGGCGGCTGAGTTATCGACGGTAATCCCGCCTGATTGCTCCTGCTTTTGGCGCATTGGGTCATTGGTTGTCAGATCAGGTGAAATCCGATCCCACGTCGTTCCCTGATCGCGTGAGCGAAAGAGGAACTGCGCGCCGATATAGATTGTCCCCTTTTCATTGGGGGACATATGAAGCGGGGCATTCCAGTTGAAGCGCAGTTTTTCCTTATAGCCGCCCTTGGGCTGAATATCACGCTGCTGCATCGTCTTGCGATTAATCCGGGCAAGTTGCCCGCCCTGATATTCGGCGTAAGCATAGTCAGGGTCGGCGGGATCGGAAAATGTCCAGAAACCGTCGCCGCCATAGAGATTTTCCCAGCGGTCATTGGTGATCCCGCCAGGGTAGGCGCTGTCGCCTGCCCAACTGCTATTATCCTGTAGGCCGCCGTACACTTGGTACGGGTCTTTATCGTCTACGCTCACGTGATAAAATTGGCTGATCGGCAGATTCTCCGATTTGATCCAGCGATTGCCACCGTCATGCGATGTCCACATGCCGCCATCATCGCCGCCGATCATATGCTTGGTGTTATTTGGGTTGATCCACAGTGCGTGCCAATCGGCATGTGATCCACCACCGGTGGTGCTGAAACTTTTGCCGCCATCTTGCGAAACGATCGGCTGAAGGTTCATCTTGAACACACGGTCAGCATCCTTGGGATCGACCACCATTTTGGCGAAATAAAAGGGCCGCCACACCATGTTCTGGCTGCGGTCACGCTCTTCGAAAGTCTTGCCGCCATCATCGGAGACATAAAGTGCTGAACGAACATTTTCGATGAAGGCATAAACGCGCTTGGGATTTGACGGCGCGAAGACGATTTCGCTGCGTCCCCAAGGCCCCTTGGGCAGGCCTTTGGTGTTGGCCTCGGTCATCGCGCGCCAGCTTTTGCCGCCATCAAGCGACTCCATCATCGCACTTGCCGAAACCTTGTCCGGCCCATCACCGCCTGAACGGAATGTCCAGCCCTGACGCCGGAAATCCCACAGGCCAGCGATCAGACGATTGGAGTTTGACGGGTCAACCGCAAGCGTTGAACAGCCCGTTGAAAGATTGCCGCCTTTGAGGATTTGCGTCCAATTTTTGCCGCCGTCAATGGTTTTATACAGCCCGCGATCCGCCGAATCTGACCACAGCGCACCCGGCGCACAGACATAAACGGTTTCCGAATTTTTGGGATCAACGACGATGTTGACGATGCGTTCAACGTTTGGCAGGCCCACCCGCGTCCAGCTGTCGCCGCCATCAGTTGATTTATAAACGCCGTTGCCAATCGAAACCGAATTACGCGTCCAGCTTTCGCCAGTGCCGACCCACACGGTCTGCGGATTATTGGGATCAAGCGTCACCGCGCCGATTGATTGAACTGGCTGTTTGTCAAAAACTGGCTTGAAGGTCGTGCCGCCGTCATCCGATTTCCAGACGCCGCCCGATGCTGCGCCGACATAGACGGTCACCTTGCCGTCAGCCTCCTGACGGACAGCGAGCGAGGCGATCCGGCCCGACATTGTAGCTGAACCGATATTGCGGACGCCTATCCCTGAAACAGCGGCGGAATCAGCGGTCGCGGTTTGCGCGGTCGATATGCTGGTAAGTGAACCAGCAGCAGCAAGCGCGATCAACATGCGGGTTTTGAACATGGCGTGCATCCTTACTTGCTGGCGGTTGGTTTGGCGGCAGGGCTTGTTGGTTGCGCGAAATATTCGGGCTTCACTTCCGTATTGGCGCTCGCTGTCTCAATCGAAACTTGCTGGCGCTGGCTTGATCCCTTGGGGCCGCTGGCGACTGACATAGGGAAGTAAACGCCGCCAACTTTTTCATAATCGCCAAGCTCATATTCAAACACTTGCTCGGCCCCGCGCACTTTGCGCGTTTCGGTCATCGCAATTTCGAGGTAAGTACCCGGATCAAGCAAATAGACGAAACTATCACCGTCTTTCTCCGAAACGCGCAGCTTATAGGCGAGCGTCCCGTCAAAATCCTCACGGCCAAGATATTCGACACTGCTGCCGTTGGCGGCCGCCGAAAGCAGCGGCCCATCGACAAGGCCAGAATCGGCAAGCGAGCGCGCATCATCGGCTGACATGGTTTCGGCATCGCGCCGCCCGCCAAACGGGTTGATCGTCCAACCCGCCTTGCCATCATAGGCCTGAACCAGTGTCAGCCCCTGAAGCGTTGAATCGTAGCGGACAGCCCCGGCACCGCTCGCAGAACCACGCGCGCGTGTCTCAACATAATCCAGCTCAAAATCGCCGGGAAAGCGGATCGTGCCCTTAAACTGGAGCGTGCGCAGTGCCTTGAGGGCTTCAGCCCCGCCGCGCGCCTCCAGGTTTTTGGCAACCAGATCCTGTGTGCTCGGTTCAGCCGCTTGCGCTGAAAACAGCGGGACACTCGCTAACGCACACGCAAGCACGATGTTTTGAATTTGGCGCATAGCCCTGCCTCCACCTTTTTTGAATTGCGGCAAGCTATGCCTATGCTCATTGCGCGACAAGGCCCTTCGTCGTTGATATCGGGTCGTTGGCAGATTTCGGGCATCCCTTTCGCATGCGGCACTTTTATGCAAAGGTTTATTTCGTTTACTCAAGACGAAAGTGTGCACCATTGGTAAAGTCAGATGATCGTCGCGCGGTTCTGCTTGACCGGATGGCTGATCATGTTTTGGCCCACGGGATTTCGGCGTCAAGCCTGAGGCCGCTTGCCAAAGCCGCGCGGACGAGCGACCGGATGCTGCTCTATTATTTCAGCGACAAATCCGAGATGGTCGCCGCAACGCTTGAACATGTTGCGCACCGGCTCGGTGCGTTACTCAGCGCGGAAGGTGCGAGCGCGCCAATCCCGATTGATCAACTCACCCCCAAATTATTTGCGTTGCTCTCCGCCGAAGCTCTTTGGCCTTATATGCGGCTATGGCTTGAAATTGCCTCGCTTGCCGCCAAAAACGATCCTGTCTGCCGCACCGTTGGAGAGCAAATCGCGCGCGGATTTCTTCATTGGGGCGCGGCGCAGCTTGATAGCCCGACGCCAGAAGCACATGCGGTTGATGCGGCCAAATTGCTTGTAATGATTGAGGGCATGATGTTGCTCAAAAGTGTCGGGCTTGACGATGTTTGCAGAATGGCACTCAAGTAGAATTGGTGGACACATTGTCAGGCTGGTTCATGATCAACCCAAGCACAAGCCCGACGCCTGCACCCCAAAAGATCACGGCGGCCCCCTTCACGATCAGCACGGGGTCACTGCCGTAAAGGCTCGGGAACCAAGCGTGAGCGATGCCATCAAGCAGGAGCGCGGTTGCGGTGATGACGATCAGGCTGATCGCGGTTTGATCACGGTTCAGCTTCGCCAGTGCGCGACCGATCCATATTGCCGGAACCGTGCCGGGGACTACCAGTGCGTAGGTGATCACGCGCCCAAAGCCATCGAGCCCACCCATCGGCCCGATGGTGCGGACAAGGATCGCAGCGAGAAACCACAGCACCGCACCGTAAAGCGCAAGGATGATCATTTGCTTGGTGGTGAGCAGGCGGGTTTGGCTTGGATATGTCATGAGTCGGGCCTCAGCAATGATTGCTAGACCCAATTATACAAAAGTGTAGCGAATGCTACAATAAAATTACCGTTACCCCGGTCTCTACCGGGGTGACGTTATTTTACGCCGCCATCTGCCCCCGCGCGAGTTCGCATTGCGACCAGATTTCAGACAGCGCGTTGACCAATTTATCAATGTCATCATCAGTATGCACCGGTGACGGCGTGATGCGCAACCGCTCGGTGCCTTTGGGAACAGTTGGATAGTTGATCGGCTGCACATAAATGCCGTGATTATCCATCAGCCAGTCACTGATCATCTTGGCCTTGCGCGGATCGCCGACCATCACCGGGATGATATGGCTTGGGTTGTCGATCATCGGAATGCCCATCGCATTCAGTTTGCGCCGCACCGTTGCAACCCGTTCCTGATGGCGCGCGCGCTCAATCTGGCTGGCCTTCAAATGCTTGACGCTGGCACATGCCCCTGCCGCAATCGCGGGGGGAAGCGCTGTTGTAAAAATGAAGCCGCTGGCAAAGCTGCGCACGAAATCGCAGAGCGCTTTGCTCGCCGCGATATAGCCACCCATTACGCCGAATGCTTTGCCAAGCGTCCCTTCAATGAGCGTGATCCGATCCATCAACCCATCACGTTCGGCAACGCCGCCACCGCGCGGGCCGTAAAGCCCCACCGCATGAACCTCGTCAATGTAGGACATCGCGCCGTGTTTTTCACAGACATCGAGGATCTTTGCGATTGGCCCGATATCACCGTCCATCGAATAGACGCTTTCAAACGCCACCAGCTTTGGTCGACCCGGCTCGACTTCGCTCAGCAAGCGGTCAAGGTCGGCGGGATCATTATGCTTGAAGCGTTTGCATTCAGCGCGGCTGTGGCGAATGCCCTCGATCATTGAGGCGTGATTGAGCGCATCTGAAAACACGATGCAGTTGGGAAGCTTTGCCGCAATCGTGCCGAGTGCCGCCCAGTTTGAGACATAGCCCGAAGTGAAAATCAGCGCATCTTCCTTGCCGTGGAGATCGGCAAGTTCGGCCTCAAGCAAGACATGATGATGGTTGGTGCCCGAAATGTTGCGGGTGCCACCTGCCCCTGCGCCGCACTGGTCAAGTGCGGCGTGCATCGCGTCAAGCACTAACGGGCTTTGCCCCATGCCGAGATAATCGTTCGAGCACCAGACAGTGACTTCCTGTGTGCCATCCGCAACGTAACGCGTCGCTTTGGGAAAGCTGCCCTTGTGCCGCTCAAGTTCGGCAAAGATACGGTAATTGCCCGCGTTCTTTAATCCCTCAAGCTCGCTCTGGAAAAAGCCTTCATAATCCATCGTCACTCTCCCTGTTATCTTTCTGTTTGATTGGCCGCGCCACTGGGGGCGAAGCGGGATTGGTTAAGTCCTGCCGCGCGCGGTTTCGCCCACGCCCACAACGCAGAGGAGCGCAGCGGCACCATTAATATGCAATTCTCGATGACCCCAAGCATCGCCAGCACAAGCAGCAGCAAATAGCCAATCGCTTCGCCGCTGCCAGCGGGAGCCGTGAACGCTGCATTCCCGAGCATGATCGCGAGCACGCATGATCCGATGAGCGTGAACGGGAATAGCGGGTTCATTGCGCGGGTACGGAAATAGCTTTTGAGATAATCGAGGTGATCGGGCATCATTTCAGCGCCTGTATTGGCGACACCCAGAAAAATGTTAAACTTCGAACAGAGCCGCATCGCAAAGAGCAATGCGAAGGTCTGTACCGCGACCTGATTGGGCTGGCCCCATGTCATCGCGAACAGTACAACACAGGTCACGGCAAGCGCGATTTCATGGTGGATGAGCGTCGCAGTGGCGAGGCGGAAACGCTCCCAACCGCGCGCACTTTCTGGGCAAGCAGTCCGGCGCGGCCCGGCGACAAAGCCCATCAGGAAGCTCATTTCATGCCAGCCCCAAATGATCAGCGTACAGATGAATGCCAAATAAGCCGCCGAGGCACTGCTTTCGCTTGCGCTAACGATAACGCCGCAAACCGCAGGGCCGCACAGCACTGAAATCCCGAGCAGACTTGCCGGATGCGTTTCGCGGTCAAGCCGATTGAGCCACAGGATCGCGCCTGTGCTGAAAAACCACAGGCAAGTAACAAAAACAAAGGCAGTGATCATCCCCGTCATGCGCGCTTACCAGGCCGGAACCAAGCGCACCTGCGCTGGCATTGCGTTTGCCTGCACAGGGTGAAAATAAAGCCGGGCAAAGGTGATCGCGACGCGTACACTATGGCCAATGCTAGCAAGCTTGCCAAGTACGCCGCCGCGCGCCTTTGCCGCCGAAACGGCTGCACTATGTTTGCGCATTGCGGTCAGCAAGCCTTGGAATTTCACGCTGTCAGTATCAAGCACGACCGGGAAAACCTGCCGGGTAATCTCATTGCAGATGCGGAAGACCTGCTGGCCGTACTCGCCCGGCTCCATGCCCACCGCATCATAGAATGCAGGACGCGCATGATCGCGCACTGACATGGTGGCATAAACCGCAACGAGGAAGAAACGCACCCACAGCTTGTTGATCCCTGTCAGCAATTTGGGGTCAGCGCGCATGAGCAGCGCAAACGCATCGCCGTGGCGAAACTCATCATTGCACCATTCTTCAAACCAGTTGAAAATCGGGTGGAAGCGCTTGTCAGGATGGCGCGCGAAGTGACGAAAAATCGTGATGTAACGCGCGTAACCAATCTTTTCGGAGAGGTACGTTGCATAAAACACAAACTTGGGCCGGAAATAAGTGTATTTCTTGGTGCGCGTCAGGAAACCCAAATCGATGCCAATGCCTGCATCCTTAAGCGAGTCGTTGATGAAGCCAGCGTGACGCGACTCGTCACGCGCCATCAGTTTGAACAGCGCCTTAGTGTCAGGGTTTTTCGTCCGCTTGGCGATTTCCGCATAAAGAATGCAGCCCGAAAATTCAGCAGTAAGCGAGCTTACGAGGAAATCAATAAACTCCTCACGCAGTGCAGGCGGCAGCGCTTCGATCACGCCGTCAAATTCAGTCGTCCGTTTGAAATGATGCTTGTTGGGATCGCTCTCCATTTCAGCGATCAGCGCATCCCATTCGCCGCGCACCCGGCTGACATCGATCCTGTCCATCGCCGCAAAGTCAGTGGTGTAGAAACGCGGGGAGAGAATCGTATCCTCACGCGCCAATTCCTGCGTGTTCGCGGGTTCAAAATTATGCGTCATTTCAGTCATCGTCCAGCTCCCGGCGCGGATGAAAAGGTGATTTCGTACAGTTCGGTCAGCTCAACCTGACTTTTGAGTCGCGCCCATGCCCGTTCAAAAATATTCGCGCGCGCCACAGTTGCAGTGCGCCGCTCAACCATCCGTTCGCCAAACAACACGCGGATCGGCGCGCCGTGAACGCGTACTTGGTCGCCCGGTAGCATGATAATGTCGCCGTCAAGTTCAACATGGGCATGAAAATGCTCATTAGTGTGTTCAACCTTGATCGTGCAGGGCACATCGAATTTCACTCGCTCAAACATCACCGCATCGCCACTTTTTCAGGCGGCAGCAACGCCGCGAATGCCGCACGGTTATCAGGGCCAAATGAACCAAGCTCAATCGTCCGGCCTGTTCCGGTATCCGTCAGAGACAGGCTGTAATCATCCCACAGCGTGAGGCGATACGCCACCTCCGCGCCTACATTTTTAGCGCGCCGCTCACGCGCAAAACTGCGCAGGACGCCGCGAATAAAACCGCTTGGTTCGCCGGGCATGATCGCGCGGACAACCTTGTTATTTTTGACATCAGTGATTAAAAGAACGCCGCCGTGATGATCAGCAAAGGTAAGCGTCCGGCTTGTGCGCACTGCCATCTTCTTTTCAACACGCGCTGTATTTGGGTCGCTTGGTTTGCCGAGCAAGCCGAGCGAAACAGCACCCGTCAGCACCAATGTAACCCCGACGAGCGCCCCCGCCGCGATGAGTGCGCGCCTTGGGAAGGGTTCGGAGTCAATCTCGCTCATGCGGTTGCCAAGGCTCCTGTTGGCTCGGATGTGGCAGGTTCAGCGACCACCGCCTTCCGTCCGTTTGGGACAGCGGCAAGCAGCGCGTCGCTGAGCAACGCAGCAACGCTGGCAACATTGGGCAGTGCGCGCAGCATCGGCTCAGGTTCAGCCACTTTCCACGGGCGCGCATGGGGCCAGAACTGAACATAGCCAAGGCGGTGTGCGCCGGAAAGCGCAAGCGGAATATCGCCTGTGCCGTCGGCATTTTGCTTGAGGCCAGCGCCCGCAATCGCTGACATCGGCAAATTGACGCATTTGGGAAGCGCAATCCCAAAGCGGAACACAACCCGGCGGTTGGTAATCGTGTAAACCGTCGCGCGCGCGGCAAGCCAAGCGAGTATGTGGAGAAGGGCCACACCCGCCGCACCGACAAGCAGGGTCATTGCAAAACCGGACGCGTTGCCGTCAACCGCGGCCCATAGCAGGAGCACCGCGAAATAGCCCGCAATCCAGCGTGTTTTGAACGCATCACGCGCCAAACGCTTCCAGCTTGGTGCGCCTTGCCAGAGGATATATTCACCCTCTGGCAGAACACCGGGAAGCCCGCGAACGGGCTCCAGATCATATTCTGCACTCACAATACGGGCTCCTGCCGTGACGGTGTAGCGTAGAGATAGCCGCCACCAAAGTAAGCAACAATCTGTTCTTCTTCATCGCGGGTGATTTCACCGGACTTGGCAATCGCCGGCACGTTTGCAAACTGCGTCGCCGTAATGGCACTGCACGTCACATTGTTGCGGCCACGGTTCACCAATACCATAGTCATCGGCATCAGGACTTTGCGGCTGCCCGTATCAACCTCAAGATAGCGGATCATCATTTCAGAGCGGTCAACCCAGATATCGCTGACCTTGCCCGCAATTTCGCCGTCTGCGCCGCGCACCGTCAGCCCGCGCGGATCAACATCGCGCACTTCAACCGTTGTGCCCGTCGCATCACCAATCGGAACGATCCGCAGATGGCCTTCAGCGGTTACATCAGCATATTTGGCACGCTGCGCACGTGCACCGGGGCCAACGCCTGCCATGATCGGATCACCCACAGGCTCAATCGGCGCGCCGGGCCAAGGCGAGACACGGCGGGCATTGGCAACCTCGATTGGGTCACGGTCGCTGTTGGGCGCGGTGTAACTGCCCTGACCAAAAGGCAGATTGAATGTTTTTGGCAGCGCTGTGTTGAGCACTGTCTCATCGCGGCGCAGACGTCCGCCAATATCATCTTCAACGGGATAGCCCTCACGCCGATCTTCACGGCGCAGGTAAATAACCAGCCCGAGGAAAAACAGGAAAAAGATATAAACCATCAACTCGGCAATATCGATGCTTCCGGCGATTAGATTAGTGTACATGGCGCACCTCCGCTAAAATATCAGTCATGTGGGAAATTCCGTCAACCCAAAAGGATGCGGCGTTTGTGTTTCACCCGGGGCCGCGCGCCGCACGAGCGGGCCAAGGGCGATCAGTGCTGCAAACAGCAGCGCAATTTCAATATGATAGACAAAGCCGTAGGATGTTGCTGGGCCAGTCAGGGCTTCACCAAGCGCGCCGCTTTCTGCCAAGCCAGCGACGATATCACGGACGATCCCGCCCACCGCAATCGCGATGCCAGCGCACGACGCTTGCACCGCGCCCCATGCGCCAAGTGCAAGGCCCGATTGCCCGTTTGCAGCCAGCGCCATTGCGGCAGTGAGCGTTCCCACCGCGAACAGCCCGCCGCCAAATCCGATCAGCGCTATTCCAAAGGCGAGCAGCACGGTTGACGACAGCGGCGAGGCAAACACCACCATTGCAAAGCCGAAAATTCCGACAACCGCACCGATCGCAGCAAGCCGATGCGGCTCAGCATCACAGCTCAATCGGTGTGCTGACCAGCCAAAGCCGAGCAGCGCGCCAAGCGCCCAAAGTGCGGTCAGCGATGTTGTTTCGCCAACGCTCATGCCCAAAACTTCGCCGCCATACGGCTCAAGCAGCACATCCTGCATCGCAAAGGCGGCTGCACCAAGCCCGACAGCAACCAGCAAGCGCCGGGTGCGGCTATTGGCAATAAATTCAGCCCAGACGCTAGCAAAGGCAGGGCGTGGCACATCGGCTGCGGTCTGCGCGGGGTTACGCGCCTCCTGCTTCCACAGCGCAATGATGTTGAGCACCATCGTTAGTGCGGCGGCACCTTGGATCACTTGGATCAGGCGGATTGGCGTAAAGTTTTGGAGCGCCGCGCCAATGAACAGCGCACTGATCAGCGTGCCGACCAGCAGCATCACATAGAGCAGCGCCACAACGCGCGGGCGGCTGTCCGGCGTGGCAAGATCAGTCGCAAGCGCAAGGCCCGCTGTCTGCGTCGTGTGCATTCCAGCGCCGACCAGCAAGAAAGCAAGTGCAGCCGCCGCTTCGCCAATCCAGATCGGGCCGAGGGTATCGCCCGACATGATCAGCAGCGCAAAGGGCAGGATCGCAAAACCGCCAAACTGAAGCAAGCTGCCAAACCAAATATAGGGCACCCGTTTCCAACCAAGGATTGATCGGTGCGTGTCTGACTTATGCCCGATGAGCGCGCGTAGGGGCGCAAATACAAGCGGGATCGCCACCACGAGCGCAACGAGCCATGAGGCAATGCCGAG
>JAYUIX010000114.1:0-2142 GCA_043765635.1 Sphingomonadales bacterium | reverse complement strand
CAGCGATCCGTACTGCCTCGGCCTGGTTTGCCTGCGCATTGAGCTGGAGCAGGCTCGCGGTTACGACCGAGCTGCCGCCGCCTGCTGCTTCGCGGCCTTGGCCGGAGCCGCTGTTGGCGTCTTGCGTGCGGATCAGGCCGGCTTGCCGGGCATATGCATTCACATCGCGCTCAGATTGTTCGACCTTTGCGCGGGCCTCATCCAGTTGGCCGGAAATAAACTGACGCGCATATGCCGAACTGTCGTAACGACGCTGGAGGTTTGCCTGAATGAACTCGTTTGCCCAAGTATTGGCAATACGGGCCGAGAGAGCGGGCGTGGGGCTCGTAAAGTTGATCCGCGCCAGCCTTGAACTTCGAGGCAGGCTGACATTGATCCCGCCAAGCAATGCATTAAGCGTTTGATCCTTGATTTCGCGCTCATTTTTTTGGGGCGCAGGTTGACGCATACCCATTGCTTCATAAAATTTGGCATTGCCAACAAGCCGCAGTTTTTGTGCTACGCGCTCTGCAATCACGCGGCTGCCCAGAATGTCCAACTGGGTTTGAAGAAATCGCTCGCTATCAATCGCCGAGGTTACCTGGCCTTGCGAAAGATCATCCTGCTTCCCCAAAACTTGCACCGACTGGTCGTTGATCTGAAGCGTTGTCGCCGCTGTAAAGAGCGGTGTTTGCAGCAACGTAGATACGGCACCCAGAATAATTGCTGCTCCGACGATCAGCCCAATCGCAACAATATTTGCGCGCGCGATCGCAAGGATTGCGCGCACATCAAATCCGGTTGCTTCATCCTCATACTGCCCATCGTTGAGATAAGCGTTCGTTGATGATCCGGGGTATGAGTCGCTTTGAGCAACAGAGTTGGTTTGATTTTGCACGGGATCGCCCAAGTTAGAAACGGGTGAAAATGTTGAATAGCGGCGCAGCAGCAATGATATCTCGGTAGACACTCTTCACCTGAGAAAATCCGACGACCACGACATCGCCGCCAAAGATTTGAGGATCTGCATCAAGACCTGCCCGAACGCGTTCAAGATTGAACCGCGCAGCCATGCGTTGGTCTGCGACTGTCCGGAAGATCACCACTTCGTCAAGTTTGGCGATACGGGTTGGGCTTTGCGCCAATGCAATTGCCGAAAGCAATGTTGTGGTGTTTGAGACGGGATAGACGCCAGCCTTTGTTACTTGGCCTTCAATCGAAACTTCTTGTGCATTTTGCAACAGATTGAGTGTGACTTGCGGATTGCGCAAATAGCGGCTGCCCAATCGATCAGCAATGATCTTCGAAGCCTCAGCTGGTGAATGACCCGCAACGTGCACTTCACCGACAAGGGGCACGACGATATTGCCGCCATCGTCTACCAAAAGTTTATCGACACTCAGGCCGGGTTCGTCAAACACGCTCAGCGAGAGCTGGTCATCGCGCGCAATCAAGTAAGTTTTGACGACAGTCGCTTTGTCAATTGGGGGAAACGAGGCCGTAGCCGCGTCACCATAAGGGAGGTGCCGGTAAAGAGCGGAAGCGCATCCCGAAAGGCTAAGGCCAACAAGGATAATCGCGATGGTTGCTGAATGCTTCACGTCGACATCGGCTCCTGAGTTTCTTCATCACAATTATTAAATTTTCGATGCCAGCTTCTGCTGCATAGTGCAACTTCGCCGCGAGACGTTGAGCCGCGTCTGTTCATGGTTTTGTCTGCCGGTGCGCATCTGGGAATATCAAAAAGCCAGCCGCTAACGCGGCCAGCATCGCCAATGACATTGTTCTAAGAGGGTAATCGACAATCGAATGAAGCGCTAAGATCAACAGGGTGCCGCAAGCGAAGATGGTTTGACTGCGCAATTCAGCTCCAGTATTTGGCTGAGCAGACTTGCGGAAGGCACGATACGCCATTGTTGCCAGCACCAGCAGCACCAAAGCCAATGCCAGAATGCCCGGCGCCCCAGCTTCAATTGCCCATTCAAACCAATCGTTGTGGACGCGGTTAGGCAGGTTCGCATCGAGGGCTTCAAGCCGCTCAGCGGCCTGAAGCACAGGCGCGATTGTGCCGATGCCAGCACCGACGGGCCAAACCTGATGAAGCACATAGCTTGCATCAACCCAAAGATCCCAACGACCCTCTTTGGCCAGAGAAAAGCGCGT
>JAYUIX010000113.1:0-2142 GCA_043765635.1 Sphingomonadales bacterium | reverse complement strand
GCGGCGTGTCTTCGCTCATATTGATGAAGATCAGGCCGTGGAAAGTGCGTATATGGCAAGCAAGCAGGCCATTTTCGGCCTTGTTGAAGTCTTCGGGCATCAGTCGCGCGGATATCAACCGCCCGTCAAGTCCGAATGTCCACGCATGATAGGGGCAAACGAGGCGCGGCACATTGCCGCTTTCTGCTTGGCAAATCGTTGAACCCCGGTGGCGGCAGACGTTGAAAAATGCCCGCACGCTCGCTTCATTTTCGCGGATGATGATGATCTGTTCGCCGCCAATCTTGAACAGGAAATAATCGCCCTTGGTGGGTATTTGCGAGACATGCCCGGCAACGATCCATTTTTTGCTGATCACCTCATCCATGTCCGCCGCAAACACAGTGTCACTTGTGTAAAACTCTTGCGGCAAACTATATCCAGCGCGCGTTTTGGCGATCAGGTTTTGCATCACATCGCTATGCATCATCAGAGCTTTATCCGTGAATTCGTGGGGTCATAAAATGGCTTGAGCGACGCAGTGGCGGCATAGCGCACGCCGGCAATTTCAATCTCGTAATCGTCAGCGCCAATCGGCCCGACAGTGCCGCCATCTGCCGCCGTCACATAGCCCAGCCCGCATGCGCCACCCAGTCCGTGCGCATACATGCCTGATCGGATATAGCCTGCGATCCGATCCCCCTGCCAAATTGGTTCGTTGTGATACAGCATCGGTTTGGGTGATGTCAGCAAAAACTGGACAAGACGTTGTTTGAGCCCTGCTTGCTTTTGAGCGACGAGTGCGTCGCGCCCGATGAATCCGCCGGGCTTATCCATCTTCACCGCAAAGCCCAGCCCCGCCTCTAGCGGCGTATCCTCGTCAGTGATGTCATGGCCCCAGTGGCGATAGCCTTTCTCCATGCGCAGCGCGTTGAGCGCGTGATAACCGCAATGTCGAAGCCCAAATGCCGCGCCACCGGCGACAATTTCATCATAAACACCCGCCATAAATTCAGTGGGAATGTAAAGCTCCCAACCCAATTCTCCAACATAGGTAATGCGTGACGCGCGAACGATGGCATAGCCCAGTTCAATTTCCTGGCTCGTCGCAAAGGGAAATGCCTCGTGCGAAAGGTCGTTGGGCGAAAGCGACTGGAGCAAGGCGCGGGCGTGCGGCCCCATGATCGAAATCACCCCCATGCCCGATGATATATTCGTGAGAACGGCGTGCGCATCTTCGCCGATATGGCGCTTGAGCCAATTGAAATCTTTGGTTTCGGTTTCAGCGCCGGTAACGATCAAATAAGCAGTTTGCGATAACCGCGTGACGGTCAAATCGGCTTCGATCCCGCCTTTTTCATTGAGCCACTGTGTATAAACCAGCTTGCCCGGCGCGACATCGATATCATTGGAGCAAACATGGTTCAGCACAGCGCAGGCGTCGCGGCCTTCAAGGCGGAATTTGGCGAAACTCGATTGATCAAACAGGCCCACGCCTTCGCGCACGGCCTTGCATTCGGCGGCATTGGCATCAAACCAATTCTGGCGACCATAACTATAGTCATATGCGGGCGTGCTGCCCGGTTCGCCGTACCAGTTCGCCCGTTCCCACCCAAATGCCTCGCCAAAGCATGCCCCCGCAGCGGCAAGCCGGTCATGAAGCGCAGACTTACGCACGCCGCGCGCGGTTTCATATTGTTTGAAGGGATAATGCGTTGCGTAAAGCAGCCCCAGACTTTCGGTCACGCGCTCCCGCAGATATTTGCGGTTGATCTGGAATGGCATGTTGCGGCGGATATCGACGCTCCACAAATCGGCAGGAGGGATGCCGTCGCGGATCCAGTCAGCCATCACTTTGCCAACGCCGCCCGCCGATTGGAGGCCAATCGAATTCAAACCTGCCGCCACGAAACAGCCTTTGAGTTCGGCACTTTCGCCCAAGTGATAGCGCACATCAGGCGTGAAACTTTCAGGCCCGCAAAAGAATTTCTGGATGCCAGCCTTTTCAAGGGCAGGCACGCGGCGCATCGCATCAATCAGCAGTGGCTCGAAATGTTCAAAGCTGCCCGCAATTTCATCGAAACAAAAATCTTCGGAGATGCCGTCCATGCCCCAAGGTCGCGCATTGGGTTCAAACGCACCGACAAGCAATTTGCCCGCATC
>JAYUIX010000112.1:0-5961 GCA_043765635.1 Sphingomonadales bacterium | reverse complement strand
CGGCTTCGCTGTAGCGTTTGACGCGGGCATAGCTTTGGCCGAGCAGCAATTGCTCATTTACACTCGCATCGGGCCTTGAAGCCGCTGCTTTCGCTAATGTAAGCGCGGCCTCATTGCGCCCCGCCTGTTGGAGCGTTTCGATGCGCAATTCATTGAGTGCGCCCGTAAATATTGTGGTCGGCTTGATCTGATCAAGCGCTGCCAACGCCCCATCAACCTTGCCATTGGCAAGCAAGGCCTGCGCCAACACCAACCGCACCATATCATCATTTGGTGCTGAAAAATTTGCCAAACGCGCAAGCGTTAATGCAGCAGGGGTAGCGCGGTCTCGCATCAAATCACTGGCTACGCGCGCCAATAATGTCGCAACGCCTTCGCTTGGTTGATCCACTGCACCGCCAAGCGGCTTACCCGCCTCAAGCAGCATTCGCGCACCGCGCACCGCGCTGTCATCGCCTTTGAGAAGATCAAGCGCGGCAGGCTTTTTGCCTTTGCTCGCAAGCTGCGCGGCAGCGGCAAGGCGAAGCGCTATGCCCCGCGCATCAGGGGTTGCAAGGGTCGCAACCGTCGCCTGCCCTTCTGCAAACGCACCGCGCGCAATCAGCATAAGGGCCGCATGTTCGCGCGCATAAGAAAGGATCAGACTGTCCTTTTCGAGAACCGCAAGCGTTGCCAGCGGATCCCCGCTGCCAGCACCATACTCTGCCCATGCGCGCAGCACCGGCACAAGGAAACCAAGCCCAACCTTGGGATCAAGCCGGTCGAGCATTCCTTGCGCGCCGCTCCAATCGCGCCGCGTGAGCCGTTCGGTAAACAGAAGCAGCGTGGCATCGGCGGGCAGTGCATTTTGCAGATCAAGCGTGCGCGCAGCATTCAGTGCGATTGTGCGATCTCCCGCTTCAATCGCTTGACGGTAGGCACGCAGCGCGAGTGCGCCGTCACTTGGCAAAACGAGCAAGGCATCGGCGTAAGCAGCAGCCGCAACCGCACTTGCGCCGTCAAGATCGGCCATCCGCCCCGCCGCATAATTTTTGAGCGGAGACTGTTCACTCGTCCGCGCGGGAGCGCTGGTTGAGGCGATCAGCGCGAGTGCCGCGACGCCGCTACATATTCGGATAGTTCGGGCCACCGCCACCCTCCGGCGTTATCCAGTTGATATTCTGCGTCGGGTCTTTGATGTCGCACGTCTTGCAGTGAACGCAGTTTTGCGAATTGATCTGAAGCTTTGGCGTGCCAAGCTCCCTGCCAACAATTTCATAAACCCCCGCCGGACAATAACGCGTTTCGGGCGAGTCATAGAGTTCAAGGTTGACCGTAATCGGAATCGCGTCATCTTTTAGCGTAAGGTGACAGGGCTGATCCTCGGCATGGTTGGTGTTGGACAGAAACACCGAGGATAGCCGGTCAAAACTGAAAACACCGTCAGGCTTGGCGTAGTTGATCGGTTTGTACAAATCTTTGCGGCCAAGCGTCGTGTGGTCGGCGTGATGCTTCATCGCGATTGGCAAACCCATTTTGAGCGTGCGCATCCACATATCAATCCCGCCAATGATCGTTCCGGCGGTGCCACCGAATTTGGCAACTGCCGGTTCGGCATTTTGCACCAGCTTCAATTCTTTAGCGATCCAGCTTTGATTGACCGCTGGTTGATAATCGGAAAGCTCATCGCCCGCACGATTGGCGGCCAACGCGGCAAAAATCGACTCCGCTGCAAGCATCCCTGATTTCATCGCGGTATGGCTGCCCTTGATACGCGGCACGTTCACAAAGCCCGCTGAACAGCCGATAAGCGCGCCGCCGGGGAAAGCGAGCTTTGGCACTGATTGCCAGCCGCCCTCATTGATGGCGCGCGCGCCGTAAGAAACGCGCTTGCCGCCTTCGAGAATACTGCGGATTTCGGGATGCTGTTTCCACCGCTGAAACTCTTCAAACGGATAAAGATGCGGATTTTTATAATCAAGCGCCACGACAAACCCGAGTGCGACTTGGCCGTTCGCCTGATGATAGAGGAAGCCGCCGCCCCAATCCTCACCAAGCGGCCAGCCTTGCGTGTGAATCACCCGTCCAGGAACATGGTTTTCAGGATCGATATCCCACAATTCCTTCATCCCAAGCCCGTAAACCTGCGGTTGGCAATCGGCCTCAAGATTATAGCGCGCCTTCAATTGCTTGGTGAGATGGCCACGCGCGCCCTCGGCAAAGAGCGTATATTTGCCGTGAAGCTCCATCCCCGGCTGATAATCACCTTTGTGGCTGCCATCATGCGCAATACCCATATCGCCCGTAGCCACGCCTTTGACTGTGCCACTCTCATCAAACAATATTTCAGCGGCTGCAAAGCCGGGAAAAATCTCAACGCCAAGTCCCTCGGCCTGTTCGGCGAGCCAGCGGCACATATTGCCAAGTGATCCAGTGTAACAGCCATCATTGCTCATGAACGGCGGCATCATAATATGCGGTAAAGGATATTTGTTCTTTGCTGTCATGACCCAGTGCAGATTATCTGTAACAGGCGTCTGCGCCATCGAGCAGCCTTGCGTCCGCCACTCAGGGAGCAATTCATCAAGTGCTTTGGGATCAACCACCGCGCCCGACAGGATGTGCGCGCCGACCTCGGAGCCTTTTTCGAGGATGCAGACCGAAGTCTCGGAATTAAGCTGTTTCAAACGGATCGCACTGGCCAACCCGGCAGGGCCGCCACCGACGATCACAACGTCATATTCCATCGACTCCCGTTCGCTCATTTTTGCCTCCAGCTTCTGCGATGTTTCATACTATCCTAGATCGACAACGTCTTGGCAGATAGCCAAAGCCCTACTGTTGACCAAGCCAAACTTCACCCCTCTATCAAACACTATGCACCACATCGCAACATCAAGTTCAACAGCAGCAAGCCTGATCGGATGGTGGCAGGATGCGGGCGTTGATGTTTTTGTCGATGAAACGCCGATACCTTGGCTCGAACGGGCAAAGCCAACCACCAAAACCACGTCTCTCAAAGAGGCGCGACAGCCGCGCGTTCAAGCGCTGCTCCCTGGTGATTTAGCAGCCCTCACCGCTTGGCTGATGACCGATCCCGATATTCCTGAAGCCGGGCCAACTGCGCGCCGAATTGCTGCATCGGGAGCGCAAGGCGCGCCATTGATGATCATGATCGACATGCCTGATGCGAATGATCATCAGGCAGGCGCGCTGCTGTCGGGCGAGTGCGCTACACTTTTTGAAAACATGCTCAAAGCGATCGGCCAGAGCAGAGGCAGCGTTTACGTCGCTGCATTGTCCCCCGGCAGGCCCGTCACAGGACGCCTAGCCGATGCCGCGCTGCCGCGTTTGGCCGAAATTGCTCGCCATCACATTGCGCTTTGTGTCCCAAAACGGCTCTGGCTGCTTGGTAGCACGGTGAGCCGTGCGCTGTTGGGGGTGGATGACGTTGCATCGGTTGGAAATTTACACGATTTTAACCATGCTGCTGTCAATATTCCGACAGTAGCCAGTTTCGCGCCGCGATTTCTGCTTGATAACCCCGCGCAAAAGGCAAGGGTCTGGGCCGATATGCAAGCGCTGATCAAAGGGATGTAAGAGTTGAGCCGTAAAATTACCCTTCTTTCATCAGCATTGTTGATTGCCGTTACCGCACCAACAGCAAATGCTACGCCTTCAGCCGCACCCACCGCGCAGCGCGGCTATGCCGATCAGCTTGGCCCCAATGCGCGCGCGCTTTACCGCGATATTTTCGCAACCATTAAATCTGGCCAGTGGGAGGCCGCTTCGGCCAAGCTTTCTGCAATGCCCGAAGGCCCGCTTCATAATGTTGCGCGTTCTGAGCTTTATCTTGCCAAGGGATCGCCCAAGGTTGACGGCGAAACGCTTGCTGCATTGGCCGAAAAGGCACGCGAATTGCCGCAATCGGCCGCACTTGTCCGCATTGCCAAAACGCGCGGCGTTGAAGTCCTCCCGGCGCTTCCGACGACTCAGAATCTAGGCTGGCTGGGCAGTGCGCCGCGCCGGGGCAAAGTTGCTGGCTCCGAAGCGCGCGGCACAGCAATGGCCGCTGCCGTTATGCCGCTGCTTAAAAATGATCAGCCTAACGAAGCCGAAGTCGTGGTTGAACGCGCTGCTGGCGGGCTCGATTCTGAAACGCTCACTGAATGGCAGCACCGCGTCGCGTGGAGCTATTATCTCACTGGCGACGATGCCGCCGCGCGCCGTCTTGCGGCCAAAGCAAGCGCTGGTTCGGGCGATTGGGCGGCCCAAGCTGACTGGGTCAGCGGCCTCGCGGCTTGGCGTCAACATGATTACATCGCGGCTTCAGAAAAATTTGCTGCTGCTGCCCGTCGGTCAAGCGACAGCGAAATGGTTGCCGCTGGGCATTTCTGGGCGGCGCGCTCCGATATGGCGAGCGGAAAGCCCGAAAAGATTGATGCGCGGCTACGCTTGGCATCGCGTCAAACCGAAACATTCTACGGCCTGCTCGCACTTCAACGGCTTGGGCTTAAAGCCAAACCAATTGATCAATCCGCGCTTGGCGGTGTTGAGAAGCGTCCCAATGTTCGTGCAGCTCTTGCACTTGCCGAAATTGGCGAGCTAAGCCTTGCAGACGACCTGATCCGTCATCAGGCGCGCATTGGCGATGCTCGCGATCATAGCGCGCTGGCGACTATCGCGGGACGGATGGATTTGCCAGCAACTCAGCTTTGGCTTGCGCACAATGGACCAACAGGCGCTAATGCAGCGGTGACCGCGCGCTATCCGGCTCCCAAAGGTTGGCAGCCTGCGGGTGGATGGCGTGTTGATAAATCGCTCGTTTTCGCGCACGCGCTGCAAGAATCGCAATTCCGCACCAATGTTACAAGTCACGCCGGCGCGCGCGGCCTGATGCAAGTTATGCCCGGCACCGCTGCAATGATTGCACGACGCAAAGGCGAGGCAAGCGTTGGCGCGCTCAACGTACCTTCGGTCAACCTCGAATACGGCCAAAGCTTCATGGAAACCGTCCGTGACATGAGCGAGACTGGCGGTCTCCTCCCCAAGGTGATCGCGGCTTACAATGCCGGGCCACAGCCCGTTGGCCAGTGGAACCAGCGGACGCGCGATAATGCCGATCCGCTGCTCTACATCGAATCGATACCCTATTGGGAAACGCGCAGCTACGTCACCATCGTGATGCGCAATTACTGGATGTATCAGCTTCAGGCGGGCGATCAGGCCAAGAGCCTTGCCGCGCTCAGCCAAGGCATGTGGCCGCGCTTCCCCGGCCTCCCCGGCGCGACAGCGGTTCGCCTCAACGCCAGTGGCGGCACCCAAAGCGCGGATTAACAAGCGTCACCCCGGCGCAGGCCGGGGTCGCTCAGCCATTTTACGCAACTTCGAAACGACCCCGGCCTCCGCCGGGGTGACGGATTGGAATTAGATGCATAGCACATCACAATCCGATACAGCCCTTCCATGCCCATAGACTCCACCCGCCCCTTCATCCCTGTCCGTATCGCAGTGCTCACCGTATCGGACAGCCGCACCCTTTCCGAAGACAGCTCGGGAGACGCCCTCGTCGCGCGGATCGCGGGCGCAGGCCATATCCTCGCCGAACGTGTTCTGCTCCGCGATGATGCACAGGATATTGTCGCGCTCCTCCACCGCTGGTGCGAGGATGAGAGCATTGACTGCGTGATTACCACAGGGGGCACAGGCGTCACCGGGCGCGATGTAACGCCCGAAGCCCTGCAAAGCCTTGGCGGCAAAGACATTCCCGGCTTTGGCGAGCTATTTCGCTGGCAAAGCTACCAGACCATCGGCACCTCAACCATCCAAAGCCGCGCCTGCGCCGTCGTCGCACGCGGAACCTACATCTTCGCCCTCCCCGGCTCAACCGGAGCCGTCAAAGACGGCTGGGACGGCATATTGGTGCACCAATTGGATAGCCGGTTTAGGCCATGTAATTTTGTTGAACTGATGCCGAGGTTA
>JAYUIX010000111.1:0-5973 GCA_043765635.1 Sphingomonadales bacterium | reverse complement strand
CCGCGACCCAGCATTGCGCCAAGCCCTTTCATTCCACCCATTTTTTTGATTTTCTTCATCGCACCAGCCATTTCCTGATGCATTTTAAGAAGCTTGTTGACGTCCTGCACGGTCGTACCACTGCCCTTGGCGATGCGGATTTTGCGCTTGGCTTGAAGGAGTTCGGGCTTGCTACGCTCCTTAGGCGTCATTGATCCGATCATTGCATCCATTCGGATCAACACGCGATCATCAACATTGCTAGACGCCATCGCAGCCTGTGCCTTTTTCATCCCCGGGATCATCCCCGCAAGCGCGCCGAGGCCACCCATCCGCTGCATCTGCTTAAGCTGTTGGCGCAGATCGTTCATATCGAACTGACCCTTGGCCATTTTTTCGGCCATTGCCTCAGCTTCTTCCTGCTGAAACACATCGGCGGCGCGCTCAACGAGGCTGACAACATCGCCCATCCCGAGGATACGGCTGGCAACGCGGCTTGGGTGGAACACATCTAGCGCGTCAAGCTTTTCACCCATACCGACAAACTTGATCGGCTTGCCCGTGACTGCACGCATCGAAAGCGCAGCACCGCCGCGCGCATCGCCGTCCATCCGCGTCAGGACAACCCCGGTCAGCGGAACTTGCTCAGTAAAGTTCTTCGCGACATTGACCGCATCTTGACCAGTGAGCGCATCAACGACGAGGAGGATTTCCGCCGGATCAGCAACCGTCGCAACGGCCTTCATCTCATCCATCAACTGCGTATCGACGTGAAGGCGACCCGCCGTATCAAGCATTAGGACATCATAGCCCTGAAGCTTTGCCGCTTGCAGTGCCCGCCGCGCGATATCAACCGGCTGCTGCCCGGCAACAATCGGCAGCGTCGCGACGCTGACCTGCGTGCCGAGCACCGCAAGCTGTTCCTGTGCAGCCGGGCGATTGACGTCGAGCGACGCCATCAGCACCTTCTTGCGATCTTTCTCAGTCAGGCGCTTGGCGATTTTGGCGGTTGTCGTTGTCTTGCCTGAGCCTTGCAGACCGACCATCATGATGATCGCAGGCGGGCTGACCGAAAGTTCAAGCTCGGACGCTTCCGAACCAAGCATTTCGATCAGCGCGTCATTGACGATCTTGACGACCTGCTGACCCGGCGTGATTGATTTGAGAACTGACTGGCCGACCGCTTTTTCGGTAACGCTATCAATAAAAGAACGCACAACCGGCAGCGCCACGTCAGCCTCTAGCAGCGCGACTCGCACTTCACGCATCGCCTCACGAACGTCAGCTTCATTGAGCGCACCGCGCCCGCGCAGACGATCAAAAACGCCGCCAAGCCGTTCGCTCAAACTCTCAAACATGCGTCTTTATGCCCTTCACTCACGCCAAACAAAAAACGCCGACGGGCGAAACCTCGCCGGTCAGCGTCGCCCTTAGGCGTGCAATAATTTATCTTCCATTCCAGAAAGTTTTGTCGCCATAGTCACACGATGATCAATCGTCAATCACGCATGGTGAAGACATTGCGGCAGGATTAACGGCTTCTTTACACGGCACTGCTACTAACATCATTATTCGAGTTGAAACGGGGCGTATTCAGTGAGCACAGTCATCAAGCGGGAGAAATCTACGGTAGCTTCGCCTGCGCAAGCAGCACAACGTGACATTGTAACCGGCGGGATCGTCGTTGCTGCGATCATCATGTTTGTTGGCACCGGAACATCGGTTGTAACCTCAACAATCGAGATGATTACGGGCGTTGGCGGCGGCGCTGATAATACACTGACGGTTGCGCTTCTCCTTAACATTGCACTGATGCTTTTTGGCTGGCGGCGCTATCAGGATCTTACTCGCGAAGTCGAAGAGCGCAAAGCTGCTGAAGAACGCGCTCAAGTGCTTGCGCTGCGCGATCCGCTGACAGGCTTTCACAATCGCCGCTCACTTGCCGAAAATGGTGCGGATTTGCTGAGCAAAGCAATCCGTCGGCAGAAATCACTTGCGATGCTGGTGCTTGATCTCGATAATTTTAAAAACGTCAACGATGTTCACGGTCACGCGATTGGCGACTCGTTGCTTAAGGCCGTTGCTGCCGAAGTCGCTTGCCTGATGCCGCCAAATTCTATCGCGGCGCGGCTTGGCGGCGATGAATTCGCTTGTGCTTTTGTCTTTGATACCGCCAATCCTGATATTGTTGAACGTGTTGCCGAGGCTATTGTTGCGCGGCTTTCACAACCATTTGATGCAGACGGTGTTTTTGCCCATATCAGCGTTTCTGTTGGCATTGCGCACAGCGCGGCTGACTGTGAAACAATTGATGCACTCACGCGTCGTGCCGACATCGCAATGTATGAAGCCAAGCACCAAGGCCGCAATCGCTTTGCCTGGTTCGATGCGTCGATGGAATATAACCTTCAAGTCCGCAACGAAGCCGAATCGGGGATGCGCGTGGGCATTCCGCGCGGCGAGTTCATTCCCTATTTTGAACAGCAGATTGATCTGACCACCGGGCGGTTAGGCGGCTTTGAAGTTCTGGCACGGTGGGATCATCCGACACGCGGGCTGGTTCCGCCTGACAGCTTTATACCGATTGCCGAAGAAACCGGCATGATTGCAGACCTCTCAATGTCAGTGATGCGGCAGGCCCTTGAAGAGGCCAAGACTTGGGATCAAGCACTGACTATTTCAGTCAATATCTCGCCAAGCCAGTTGAAAGACCCTTGGCTCGCACAGAAAATCGTCAAGCTTCTGGTTGAAACGGGTTTCCCTGCCAACAGGCTAGAGATTGAAATCACCGAAACCTCGCTGTTTGAAAATCTGGCACTGGCACAGTCAATCGTTGGCAGCCTCAAGAATCAGGGCATTCGTTTGGCGCTTGATGACTTTGGCACTGGATATAGCTCGCTCGCCCATTTGCGTGCGCTGCCGTTTGACCGGATCAAGATTGACAAGAGCTTTGTCACCTCGATCCTCGAAAATGCTGAAAGTGCCGCCATCGTGAACGCGATCACGCGGCTTGGTGATAGCCTTGGCCTGCCCGTGACGGCGGAAGGCATCGAAGACGCGCAGATCGAAGAACGTTTGCGTCAACTTGGTTGCCACAAGGGTCAAGGTTGGCACTTTGGCAAGCCAGCCTCAATTGCGCAGACCCGCACTCTGCTTGCCGAACGCAACTTGCTGCCGTCATACCGCACACAAGCTAAATATGTTGATACTACGGTGACAGAGTTCCGCAAAACCGGCTGAATTTAAGGCCGCTCATTTTCCCTCTCCCCTTTGCTGTAATATTGAGATAATACAGCCGGTGATGAATGACCGGCTGTCCAGTTCCAATACGCACACGCTTGACGTCCCGGATGATTATCGCTGGGTTCCGCCACCGTCGCACCAAGGGCCATGGCCCACTTTGCCTCCCGAATTTGCGCCGCCGCCGCCATCTCGGCTGGCAAAGCGCTGGCTTTGGATCAAGCGCGGCGTTGGCGCGGCGTTGTTCGTTTTTATTCTGTTATTCCTTTGGCTTGCCGTCACTGCTCCGCTTTCAAAATCGCTCCAACCCATCGCCCCGCCCCAACTGACTCTGCTCGCAGCCGATGGCCAGCCGATCGCACGCAATGGCGCGGTCATTGGCGCGCCGGTGAAAATCAAAACCTTGCCTCCACACGTCGCCCAAGCCTTTCTCGCGATTGAAGATCGGCGGTTTTACAGCCACTTCGGCGTTGATCCGCGCGGATTTGCCCGCGCGCTTTGGAGCAATATACGCGGCAGCGGGATTACGCAGGGCGGCAGCACAATCACGCAGCAGCTTGCCAAAATTACTTTTCTCACCCCCGAACGCAGCCTCACCCGCAAGGGGCGTGAAATGCTGATTGCCTTCTGGCTTGAAGGCTGGCTGACCAAGGATCAAATCCTCGAACGTTATTTATCGAACGTTTATTTTGGGGACAATGTGTATGGGCTGCGCGCGGCATCGCTCCACTATTTCTTTCGCCAGCCCGAACGCTTGACGCTACCTCAAGCGGCGATGCTTGCCGGACTTGTACAGGCGCCGTCACGCCTCGCCCCCACTCGCAATCTGAAAGCCGCACGCAAACGCGCGCAGATGGTGATTACGGCAATGGTCGCTACCGGCGTGATAAGTGAGGCCAAAGCGCGTGCGACTTCGCCTGCGGGGATTGATGTTCGCATTCGTCCAGACCTTCCCACCGGCACCTATTTTGCCGATTGGGCGATGCCGCGTGCCCGCGCGCTGATTGAGGAAGGCTATGGCAATGAACGCGTCACCACGACGCTTGATACCCGCCTTCAGAAAATCGCCCGCCGGGTGGTTGGCGGCGCGCCGCTCGGCAAAGCTCAGGTTGCGCTTGTTGCAATGCGGCCCAATGGTGAAGTGGTCGCGATGATTGGCGGACGCAGCTATGATAAATCGCCCTTCAACCGGGCAACACAGGCGCTGCGCCAGCCGGGTTCAACCTTCAAACTGTTCGTCTATCTAGCCGCGCTGCGTTCGGGGATGACGCCCGATACGCTCATTGATGACACACCGATAACGAGCGGCGCTTATCGCCCCAAGAACAGTGGTGATCGTTATCGCGGGCAGATTACGCTGCGAGAGGCATTTGCGCGATCAAGCAATGTCGCTGCCATCCGCCTTTACAATCAGCTTGGAGAAAAAGCGGTCATCCGCGCCGCGCGCGATCTTGGGATCAAAAGCCCGCTGACGGCTGATCCAAGCCTAGCACTTGGATCATCGGGGCTTACGCTGATTGAATTGACTTCAGCCTATGCAGCGGTTGGTGCGGCGACAATGCCTGTCACGCCTACAGCAATTCCCAAAGACCCGCCCAGCATCTGGGCAAAGCTATTTGGCAGCGAACGGCGGATGGGCAGCAGCAATGATGCGCTGCGTGACATGCTGAATGCCACCGTGACCCAAGGCACCGGGCGTGCCGCTGCACTAGGCATCAAGGCTTATGGCAAGACGGGCACCAGCCAAGACAATCGCGATGCGCTGTTTATCGGTTTTGCGGGTGATCTGATCGTCGGCGTCTGGGTTGGCAATGATGATAATAGCCCGCTTAAAGGAATCAATGGCGGCGGTCTCCCCGCGCGCATCTGGCGCGACTTTATGGGGCAAGCAATCAAGGGTGCTGCCCGCCCTGCCCCGCGCCCGGCCCCAGTTGAGGATCGTCCACAGTTTGAACTGCCCGACATGCCCGACATTCCAATCAATATCGATGAAAGCGAAATCACGCTCGGCAATGATAACCTGACCCTTGATACCGAAATTGGCGGGGTGCCGCTTAATATGCGGATCGACCGTGACGGAGTACGTGTTGAGCCGGGCGAGCGGCGTGAGGCGCAGCCCCCAAACTAAACCCGAGCGCGCGGTTTGCCGCAAGATTGGCTCGAATCAACCGCATAATCCAAGGGCTTGCAAGGCGTGTTCATGTGCCAGAAAGGTTGATCTGAACAGGCTCAGCCAACAGGGGCACTTTGAAGGAGTAGCTCAATGTACGTCGTTTCGAGAAGAACAAAAGCCCTCGCCCTGTTTGCCATGCTTGCGGTGCCCGCATCAGGCAGTGTGTCTGCGCAGTCGCAGGAAGCGCCCGATCCGATTATCGTCGAGGGTGCGCCTTCGCCTGCGCCTGAAGCGACTGTGACGACCAAAGGCCCTGAAATTAAAGGCATCATCTCCGCGCGCAGCAACGACAAGATGAAAGTCACGACCGCCGACGGCACCAGCACCATTATCGCCATCAATGACGCAACCCGGATAAAGACCAGCCGAGGCCTTTTCAGCGGCCGCAATACGCTTGCCGCAGGCGCGCTGCTGAATGGCCTGCCTGTTACGGTCAAAACATTGCAATCAGGCGGTGACTTGGTGGCTAGCCAGATCAGTTTGCGGAACAAAGACTTTAAGACCGCGACGATGATCCGTAATGGCACCGCGCAACAATTTGAGGAACAGACTGCTGCGACCGCTGCACTGCGCGGGCGCAT
>JAYUIX010000110.1:0-24192 GCA_043765635.1 Sphingomonadales bacterium | reverse complement strand
ACGTTTTCCTCATTGGTGGGAGTCGATTCGCAGAACGTGTTTAGAGTCTTCAAACATTATGTGCCGCACGCGGTGGTGTTGCTTGCGCTGCTTGATTTCCTGCTACTAATCACGGCGGCGGAACTGGCGTGGGTGGTGCGCGCGCGCCAGATTGACATGTTCGTTGATCCACTGACCACGCGGCTGCTGCCGCTGCTGACCTTTGCGGTGGCGGTGCAGACCGCGATGATTGCGGTGGGGGTTTACGGTATTGATTCGCTGCTCTCGCTGCGCTTTGCCGCCGCGCGGTTGCTCGTCGCGATTTCGCTTGGCGTGATTTTCATGTCGATCATGTTTTTCGCGCTGCCGGGGATCACGCTGTGGCGGTCAAACTCGCTGTATGCGATGGTTTTTGCTTATGTCCTGATGGTGCTGGTGCGCGCGCTGTTTGGCAAATTGCTCGGCAGTGATGGGTTTAAGCGGCGCTTGCTGGTGCTTGGCGCGGGGCCACGCGCTGCACGGATCAGGAGCCTCGCGGCAGAAAAAGGCGTTGGCTTCATCGTCGTCGGCCATGTCGCGATGAATGACTGTGAACCAGTGATCCCGACCGCGATCAACCGCGTTCATATCGAAAATCTCGCTGAACATGCGACTTTACTCAACGCGAGCGAGGTCGTCCTTGCGCTTGAAGAGCGGCGCAACGCGCTTCCGTTTAATGATCTGATCCGCGTCAAAACGACGGGGGTGCATGTCAACGAACTAACCTCATTCCTTGAACGTGAGACGGGCCGCGTTGATCTCGACACCGTCAATCCGTCATGGCTGATTTTTTCGGATGGTTTTTCGAGCGGGCGGCGGCTGTCCTCCTTTGCCAAGCGCGTATTCGATATTCTTGCAAGCCTTGCTTTGCTGGTGGTTGCGGCACCCCTCATTCTCATTGGCGCAATCATCGTCAAGCTTGACAGCAAAGGCCCGGCGTTTTTCCGCCAGATGCGTGTCGGGCTTTACGGTGAGGCGTTTGAACTGATCAAGCTGCGCTCAATGCGCGAGGATGCCGAGGTGGACGGTGAGGCGGTCTGGGCGCAGAAAAATGATCCGCGCATCACCCGCGTGGGCAAATTCATCCGCATGACTCGAATTGATGAATTGCCGCAGGTGTGGAGCGTCCTCAAAGGCGACATGAGCTTTGTCGGCCCGCGTCCCGAACGGCCGCAATTTGTCGAGGATCTGGAAACTAAGCTCAATTACTATGCCGAACGCCATATGGTGAAGCCCGGCATCACGGGCTGGGCGCAAGTCAATTATCCTTACGGCGCCAGCCTTGAGGATGCGCGGCACAAGCTTGAGTATGATTTGTACTACGCCAAAAATTACACGCCCTTCCTTGATGTCCTGATCCTGCTTCAGACGTTCCGGGTTATCCTCTGGCCAGAGGGCGCGCGCTGATGAGTGAAGCACTCTTCGATTTTATCGGCCAGTGGAGCCATGCGCTCGCGGCGATCCTGTTTGGCGCGCTTGCCGTCTCGCAGGTGCAGCGGCCAACCCGCGACGGGCAAAGGTTAATCCTGCTGTGCGCCGCATTGGTTACAGCACTCTGGGCATTGCTTGTCGCGATGACATCGCATTTTTCGGTGGCGACGCAGATGAGCGAACAAGTCCGCAATGCGGGCTGGCTTGGGTTCATGTATATGCTGTGGCGCAACGGCGAAAAGGCCCACCGCGCGCGCACAGTCGCTGCGCTTTATGCCGTTCTTGCAGGCGTGATTGCGCTCGCGGCGGGACTGATCCTGATGGGCGAGATGGCCACGCTCTCGCCGCGGATGCTTGACGCGATGTTTGCAGCATCTGCGGTCATCCGGATGATGATCGCGGTTGGCGCGCTGCTGCTCGTTCACAATCTTTATAATGCGGCGACTGTTGAAACGCGCGCGGCGATCCGCCTGCCGATGTTCGCGCTCACGCTGATGTGGGTTTATGATCTTAACCTCTATACGATCAGTTACCTTGCGCGCACCTCTGCTGATGAACTGTCGGCGCTGCGCGGCATCGTCACCGCAATGGCTGCGCTGATTTTTGCACTTGCTGCGCGCCGTTCGCACAATTGGACTGTCCGGCTTTCACGCACCGTCACCTTCCAATCGCTCAGTCTGGTTGCGATTGGCGGCTATATCGTGATGATGCTGGTGATCAGCTCGCTATTAGAACTGATCGGCGGCGAATATGCGCGGCTGGCCCAGGTCAGCTTTGTGTTTGGTGCCTCGGTAATCGCGCTTGTGTTGCTGCCGTCAAGCCGGTTGCGCGCGTGGTTTCGCGTCAAGATTTCAAAGCATCTGTTTCAGCACCGTTATGATTACCGCGCCGAATGGCTGCGCTTTACCGATACGCTTGGTCGCCCTGACGAAGGCGCGATCCCGCTTGCAACGCGGGTCATTCAGGCGGTGGCCGATATTGCTGAGTCCCCTGGTGGCCTGCTGCTGCTTCCCGATCCTTCAGGCGGGCTTGTCGCGCGCGCGCGGTGGAACTGGCAATTGATTGATCCGCCAGCGCTCGCCGCAAGCAGTGAAACCGCGCACTGGCTTGAAGCCAGCGGACGCGTGGTTGAGCTTGACCAAAGTAGAGGTGGTGGACGCACTGGCGATGAAGATGCAAGCCATATCCCCGAATGGCTGATCAGCGAACCCCGCGCATGGGCGATGATCCCACTCGTCCATTTCGGGCGGCTGGCAGGTGTTGTGATCCTTGAGCGTCCACCGATTGCACGTATGCTTGATTGGGAGGATTTCGATCTGCTCCGCGTTGTCGGGCGTCAGGTTGCAAGCTATCTTGCCGAAGCACGCGGACAGGAAGCGCTGTCGGATGCGCAGCGCTTTGATGAGTTTAACCGCCGCTTTGCCTTCATCATGCACGACATCAAGAACCTCGTCAGCCAGCTAAGCCTCGTCACGCGCAATGCCGAGCGCCATGCCGATAACCCTGAATTCCGCGCGGATATGATCATCACGCTCAAAAATTCCACCGCGCGGATGAATGATCTGCTCGCCAGGCTTTCGCAGCACAACAAAGCCCGCCCCGAAGAACCACGCGCGATTGCGCTTCAACCGATTGCAGAGGTCATCGCTAAGGCCAAGCGCGCGGCGCATCCCGTGGTCGTCGGCGGCACATCAGGGCTGATCCTGCGCGCTGATCCGGCACGGCTTGAACAAGCGCTCAGCCACCTTGTCCAAAATGCAATTGATGCAAGTCCCTCGGCTGAGCCCGTCAGCATCAATCCGCGCATATCGGGCGATGAGATTGCGATTGACGTGATTGATCACGGCAAGGGGATGAGTCCCGTCTTCATCCGCGAACAATTGTTCAAGCCCTTCACCTCAACCAAGGACGGCGGCTTTGGCATCGGCGCGTTTGAGGCGCGCGCGCTGATCGCGGCGATGGGCGGACGGATCGAAGTTTCCAGCCGCGAAGGCAAGGGCAGCCGTTTCACGATTATTCTTCCAAGCGTAGCTGAAGTGCGCCTTGATCAAGTACCCCAACAGGAAGCAGCATGACCCAAATACCCAAACCCAAACTCCTGATCATCGAGGATGATGAGGGGCTTCAGCGCCAACTCCGCTGGGCCTATGATGATTATGAAGTCGTCGTTGCAGGAGACCGGACGAGCGCGATTGATGCACTGCGCGCCGAATCGCCTGCGGTCGTCACGCTTGACCTTGGCCTGCCGCCCGATCCTGACGGGGTGAGCGAAGGCTTTGCAACTTTGGCCGAAATTCTCGCGCTCAAGCCCGATACCAAAGTAATCATCGCATCGGGCCACGGCGCACGCGAAAGCGCGATGCGCGCGATTGCGAGCGGCGCCTATGATTTTTATCAAAAGCCAGTTGATATTGATGAGCTTGGCATGATCGTTGCGCGCGCGTTTCACCTTCATGCAATTGAGGCCGACAATATGCGGCTCGCCGCACAACCAACGCCTGACTCGACTGTGCTTGGCGGCATGGTGACGGCGGCACCCGAAATGCTTAAAGTCGCGCGGACGATTGAGCGCGTTGCCGCAGCCGATGTGTCAGTGATGCTGCTCGGCGCGAGCGGGACGGGCAAGGAATTGCTCGCGCGCGGTGTGCATGATGCAAGCCGGCGCAAGAACGGCGCATTCGTTGCCATCAACTGTGCGGCGATACCCGAAAACCTGCTTGAGTCCGAACTGTTCGGCCATGAAAAAGGCGCGTTTACGGGCGCGGTTAAAACCACCGAGGGCAAGATTGAGCTGGCGGCGGGCGGCACACTCTTCCTTGATGAGGTGGGTGACATTCCACTGCCTCTCCAAGTCAAGCTGTTGCGCTTCCTTCAGGAACGCGTGATTGAACGGATCGGCGGACGCAAGCCAATCGCGGTTGACACCCGAATCGTCTGCGCCACGCACCAAAATCTTGACGAGATGATTAGCGAAGGCCGCTTCCGCGAAGATCTGTATTACCGCTTGGCCGAAATCATTGTTCGCATCCCGACGCTGGCCGAACGACCCGGCGATGCTGGTTTGCTTGCGCGGCATTTCCTGATGAAATTTGCGCCGAGCATGAACCCGGCAGTCAAAGGGCTTGCCCCCGATGCACTTGCCGCGATTGATCAGTGGAATTGGCCGGGCAACGTCCGCGAACTTGAAAACCGGATCAAGCGTGCGGTGATCATGGCCGACGGGAAGCTGGTGAGCGCAGCCGATCTTGATCTCGGCAAGCCAGCGGATAATGATGACGAGATTGATATGATCAACCTCAAAGCCGTGCGCGATGTTGCCGATAGCCGTGCTATCCGCCGCGCGATTGCGCGCACCGAGGGCAATATCTCAAACGCGGCTAAACTGCTCGGCATCAGCCGCCCGACGCTTTACGATTTGATAAAGCAGCACGGGCTTGTGGTCTGAGGTGATGCGCTTCGCCGCTGCCTGTGCGTTACTTGCGCTAATGTTCACCCCCCCCGCCCATGCCGCAGACCGGCAGGCGGCGCGGCAAGCAGTCATTGCGGGTATCAAGCATTTTTATGCAGGTAAAACGCAGGCGGCGCGCATTGAACTGCTCAATGCGATTAAGGCGGATGGTGATTGGGCGCTTGCCCGCGCACTTCAGGGGCGCATTTATCTGACGCTTGGTGACGGGGTTGCGGCTGAGTCTGAACTCCGCCGCGCAGTTGACCTCGGCCTGCCCGAACCGCAAATTCAGCATCTGTTTCTCGACGCTTGGCTGCTCCAGAAAAACTATGACGGCGTGTTGAACGCGCCCGAGCTGAGCGGCATCCGCCCCGTCTCGGCTGGCTATACCGCACGCGTTCGTGCGGGTGCCGCTATGGCGCGCGGCAATATTCCGCTCGCTGCGAAACATTTTGACCGCGCTATCGCTCTTGCCCCCAATAGTGCGCAGCTTTGGACTGATATTGGCAATTTCCGCTTGATTGGTGGCAATGTTGGCGGCGCAATTGAGGCCGCAACGCGTGCAGTCGGTCTCAACCCGCGCAATATCGATACGATGATGCTGATGGGAAGGCTCGTCCGCGATCAATACGGCCTGATCGCGGCAATCCCTTGGTTTGAGGGCATTCTTGCGCTTGACCCCAGCAATGTGCCCGCAATGGTGCAGGCGGCAGCCACGCTTGGCGAGGCCGGTCGCGCGCGCGATATGCTTAGCATGACACGCCAGATTCAGGCGGTTGAACCCGGCAATCCCGACGCGCGCTATCTCCAGGCCGTGCTCGCCGCGCGCGCAGGCAAACCCGATCTGGCGCGCGCACTCCTCTACCGCATTGACGAAAAAATGGACGATGTGCCCGGCGTCCGGCTGTTAAAAGCCGTGCTTGATCTTTCAACGGGCAATAGCGAGCAAGCAATTACCCAGCTTGATGATATCGTGAAGGCCCAGCCCGAAAACCTCAAAGCGCGCCGCTTGCTTGGCACGGCGATGTGGCGCGCGGGCGACGCCCGTTCAGCGATTAAAGTGCTTGAACCTGTCGCAAAGCGTGACGATGCCGATAGCTACACCCTGTCGGTCATTGGCCGCGCTTATGAAGATGTGGGAGACCGCAAGGCAGCCGCGGCATATCTTGACCGTGCCGCCCTCCCCGTGCGCGGCGAACCTGTGCCGTTTGACATGACAAGCGACCTCACGCGGATGGCGATGGTGAACGGCGGCAACCCTGACAATGCCGATGTCGCAATCCCGCGCATTACTGGTTTGATCCGCAGCGGGGCCATCACCCAGGCTCTGCGCAGTGCAGAGCATTTGCGCGATCTTAACCCCGGCGCACCCGCAGCCCATGTGCTGGTTGGCGATGCACTGATCGCGCTTGGCCGAAATGCTGACGGGGTTACGGCTTACGAGAAAGCGGCGAACATCCGCTTTTCCGAACCTGTTGCGCTGCGTCTGATTGATGCCAAACGGCGCAGTGGCGATAATGCGGGCGCGATGCGCGTGCTTGATCTGTTCCTATCACAAAATCCGCGCAATGTTGCGGCACTTTTGCTCGCATCGGATCATTTTATGGCGACCGGGCAGTGGGACGTTGCCACAGCGATGCTCGACGGCCTGCGCACGCGGCTTGGCAACGGTGACGCAACAATCCTCAACAAGCTTGCCTGGGCGTGGTTTGGTCAGGGCAATAATGACCGCGCGCTCACCTATGCCCGGGCCGCCTATGCGATGGCGATCAGCAATCCTGCGCTCGCCAGCAGCTATGGCTGGATGCTTTACAAAAGCGGCAGGGATAAAAATGGCGGGATCGCGCTGCTCAAAAAGTCAGTGGCGATTGCACCCGATGCGCCGCTGCTCCGGTTTCAGCTCGCGCAGTTGATGGTTGACAGCGGCAATAACGCCGGGGCCAAGCTGCATCTGCAAGCCGCACTCGCAATGCCCGATTTTGCCGAGCGCAACGCCGCGCAGGATTTACTCAACCGGATTTAGGATTGCTTAGCAAGCTTCCGCGCCATATTCGCGGAGTGTGACTGACCCCGCCATCCTCGAACGCATTGCCGCAGCGCTTGAGCGGATTGCGCCGCCTGTTGCGCCTGTTGATCTTTCGTCCGTTGCCTATGTGTGGAACGAGCACGGCCTTGCCGCCGCAGCCAGCTTTGCCCCGTTGCCGATTGACCAACTTACCGGCATTGATGCACAACGTGACGTAGTACTCGAAAATAGCCGGCGCCTTGCCGCAGGCCACGCCGCGCATGACATTCTCCTGTGGGGCGCGCGCGGATCGGGCAAATCGGCGCTCGTCAAATCTTGCGTTGCTGCACTGCAAGGTTCGGGTGCCGCGATTACTCTAATCGACATTGCGCCAGACCGGATCGCTGACCTCCCCCGGCTGTTTGCTGCGATTGCGGATTGGCCGCGCGCGGCGGTCATCTTCATTGATGACCTCGCGTTCGAGGGGCAGGATCAATCGACCCGGCTGCTGCGTTCGGTGCTTGAGGGCGGGGCGAACGCCCGGCCAGCACATGCACGAATTTACGTTACCTCAAATCGTCGCCATATCGTTGCGCGTGACATGGCCGAGCACGCCAACGCCATTAACCCGCGCGACTCGGTGGATGACAGCCTTGCGCTTGCTGACCGATTCGGGCTGAGCCTTGGCTTTCATGTGTGTGATCAGGATACCTATCTCAGGGTGATCGCGGTTTATGCAAAAACATACGGATTTGCTTATGATCCTGCCGATGCGCTGACATGGGCGGCGCAGCGCGGGGCCCGGTCGGGACGCGTTGCTTGGCACTATGCGGTTGAGTGCGCTGGGCGTTTAGGGCGCAAAATTTAATCAAAAACTAATCGATTCGATTAGCTTTTCTAATCGAATCGCGGAGTGTGCCGTGCGCCGGATTGATCCATATATCGGACAACCGGTTGGGATGCAGTCCCGCAAGCCAACCTTCAGGATGTGCAAAACGGGAGACATGCTATGAATAATGTTGCTGGACAGAATTTCTTCGCACCACAGCAGAACGGACGTTGTGGCTGCAATCGTAAATCAATTGTTGATGGGGCTTCGTTTGTGATGGCGGCAGGCATCATGGGCCAGTTTTTCAATCGGCTTGGCAGCGGGCCTTTCGCATTTCCGCAAATGCCCAATCTTTTCAATATATTTTGCGGTACGCCGCCAGCATGCGGCTTTCCGCCCCGTGGCCCATGCGTTTTGCCTGAGCCAAAGAATACATGGACGGCCAGCATGACAGGCGGGAACACTGCCAAGGTTGATCTGGGCGACGGCAACCGTCTCGAAATCGATGAACGCTCAAGCCAGATTACGATCATCAATGACAAGACCGGCGAACGCACCCGCATCTGGGGCGATCCGCATGTCGAAATTGATGGCAAGCAAGCCTATGATTTCTGGGGCACGACGACCTTCACGCTCGAAAATGGCACCAAGATCACGATCAACACTGAACAGTGGGGCGGCAATCCAAACGCCTATGTCGCGAGCCAGGTTGTTGTCACCAAGGGTTCGAATGCACTGATTATTGACGGCGTTAGCCAGAATAAGCTTGGCGATCTCAAGATGACACTCTCAAACGACGGACGCGCTGTCGATGCGGCGCACCGCGATGGTTTTACCTTGAATGAAAACGCAAGTGGTAGTGGCTGGAGAACCGATTGCGGTAATGTCGCCACGCAAAAAGATCTTGATGCAACGCGCGTTGGCCGCGAATTTGGGCCAGGCAGTGAATTGCAAAACCTGAGTGAGCTTGGCGGTATATTCAGCCAGTTCCTGCTGTTCGGCAACTTCGTCAATTTTGCGAGCGATCTTGGCTCTACATTCAACAGTGAAACGGCTAAACCGGCACAGCGTAATCCGTTTCAGCCAGTGCGTAACTTCATGCTCGCCTGATCATCGCTGTCTTAATTGATGCAAACGGGCATGGGTGATTTTCATCCATGCCCGTTTGCTTTGCGGTGGGTCACCTATCCCCTTTTCGGAAATCGCTCTGGAAATCATGGCCAAAGCTGTTAGACGCGTTTCACCATGGATGATGCGTCAGAGTCCCCAAGTCTAAAATTGCGATTGCGCCGCGAAACCAGCGGCTTTGCGGCAACGCTGTCGCAAAACTGGGAAAAGCGTTGGTTCCGTTTGGCAAGCTATGCTCTCGGGCTTGTTTTGCTAGGCTGGCTGGTGATCTGGCTGACCTTTGCACGCAACCTCCCTTCGGTTGATCGCCTCAAAACTTATGAACCACCACTGCCCACCAATGTGCGCGGGCTCGATGGCACACCAGTGCACAGCTATGCGCGCGAACGGCGGGTGCAGTTGCGCTATGATGAATTCCCGATCACGCTCGTCCATGCCTATATGGCGGCGGAGGACAAGACTTTTTTTGAACATAGCGGGCTTGATTATCCCGGCATTGTTTCGGCGATGATCACCAACATCGGCAGTTCGGGACGCAAGGTTGGCGCGTCAACGATCACGCAACAAGTCGCCAAGAACCTGCTGCTGACCAATGAAGTCAGCTATGTCCGCAAGGTCAAGGAGGCGATCCTTGCCAAGCGGATTGAATCGACACTGTCCAAGAAGCAGATCATGGAGCTTTACCTCAATCAGATTGCGCTTGGCCGTAACAGTTTTGGCGTGCAGGCGGCGGCGCGCGCCTATTTCACCAAGGACGTGGGTGAGCTTTCGATTGCCGAAATGGCGTTTCTCGCGATCCTGCCCAAGGCGCCCGAAACCTATGGCCGCGCCAAAAACGCTGACCGCGCATTGGGGCGGCGCGCGTTCGTTCTCAAGGAAATGCTTGAGAATGAATTCATCAATGAGGCTGATTACCAAACCGCGATGGCCAGTCCGCTTGGCCTCGTCACGCGCAGTTCCTCAACCAACGATCTTGCCGGGGGCTATTTTCTTGAGGAGGTTCGCCGCGAACTGATTACCAAATTCGGCGAAACATCCGAAGGCGGGCGCAATCCGTTTAGCGTTTATGACGGCGGCCTGTGGATCCGCACCTCGCTTGATCCGCAAGTGCAAAGCTATGCCGAGGAGGCGCTGCGGGACGGGTTTATCCGCTATGATGGCGGGCGCGGCTGGACGGGGCCGATCAAGACGCTTGATCCCGGAACCGGCTGGGCGCAGCGGCTGGCGGGGGCCAATCTCGGCGCTGGCTACCCCGAATGGCGCGTGGCAATCATACTTGATAAGGGTGCTGGCCAAGCGCAAATCGGATTTACAGACGGTAAGACTGGGACGCTGCCCGCATGGGGCGCAACGATGCCAAAGCGCGGCACAGCGACGAGCGCTTTTAACGCGATGAAATCCGGTGATGTGATCCTCGTCAAAGCCGAGGGCAATGCGTGGGTGCTGCGCAGTGTTCCCGCGATTTCGGGCGGGATGGTCGTGCAGAACCCCAATACTGGCCGGGTGTTGGCAATGCAGGGCGGGTTCGACTCGCGCATCCAGTCTTACAACCGCGCGACGCAGGCACAGCGCCAACCGGGATCAAGCTTCAAACCGTTTGTTTATGCCGCAGCACTTGATAACGGGATGACGCCAGCCTCAATCATTATTGACGGCGCGTTCTGCGTGTATCAATCGGCCAAGCTTGGCCGCAAATGCTTCCGCAACTTTGGCGGCGCGGGTGGTGCTGGCCCGCACACGATGCGCTGGGGACTTGAACAATCAAGAAATTTGATGACGGTGCGCGCTGCGTCACAGACAGGGATGGACAAGGTCGTAAAACTGGCTTCTGCGACCGGGATCAGTCAGCCGGGGCGCACTTACTCGCCGGTGCTGGCGATTGCGCTTGGCGCCGGCGAGACCACTGTGATGAAAATGGTCAACGCTTATTCAATCCTCGCGCGCGGTGGCCGTGATGTATCACCCACACTCATCGACTTTGTTCAGGATCGCAACGGCAAGGTGCGTTACCGCGCCGATACGCGGCCCTGTGAGCGCTGCAACATGCCCGAATATGACGGCAAGCCAATGCCGCGTCCGCCCGTGCGCACCAAGCAAGCGATGGATGCAATGAGTGCCTATCAAACCGTTCACATGCTTGAAGGCGTGATCCAGCGCGGCACCGCAACCCAACTTATCGATCTCAAACGCCCGATATTCGGCAAGACCGGCACGACTACCGGCCCGACCAACGTGTGGTTCGTCGGCGGATCAGCCGACATGATCGCAGGCGTTTATCTTGGCTTTGATCAACCAAAGCCAATGGGCGGTTATGCGCAGGGTGGCACACTCGCGGTGCCAATTTTCAAGGCGTTTGCCACCAAAGCGATGAAGGACATGCCCGTCGTCCCGTTCCGCGCGCCTGCGGGCATCCGCATGGTTCGGATTGACCGCAATTCGGGCAAGCGCGTTTACGGCGCATGGCCGAGCAGTGATCCCAAAGCCGCTGTGATCTGGGAGGCGTTCAAACCCGAAAGCGAACCGCGCCGTTCAATCCGCCGTGATGAATTGCCTAAGCTTAAGGCTGAGATTAAAGCCGCCAGCAAGGGCTCTGCAAAAGCCGCCGAGCAGCCCCGCGATAGTGAATTCCTGCAACGCGAGGGCGGAATTTATTGATTAGAAGACGTCACCCCGGCGGAGGCCGGGGTCGCTGCAAAGCTTGCACATAAGCTCTGAGCGACCCCGGCCTCCGCCGGGGTGACGAACACCAGAGGAGAATACCCATGCGCGCTGAAGCGCAGGCTCATGTTGATCAGATCAATCAAGCGCTCGATTTGCTGCGCCGCTTTCTCGATTGGGATCGCGCGCTCAAACGGCTTGACGAACTCAACGCGCGCGTTGAAGATCAGGCGCTGTGGAACAACCCCAAGGCCGCACAGGAAGTGATGCGCGAACGGCGTCGGCTTGACGAGGCGATCGCTGCGACCCGCGCGATCCAAAGCGAAATGGCTGACACTGTCGAACTGATTGAAATGGCCGAAGCTGAAGGCGACGACGCGATGGTGAACGAAGGCGGTGCAGCACTTGCAGCGCTTGCCGCGCGCGCCGAACATGACAAGGTCGAGGCGCTGCTCGCTGGCGAAGCCGACGGCAATGACACGTATATTGAGGTCAATGCAGGCGCTGGCGGCACTGAAAGCCAGGACTGGGCCGAAATGCTCAGCCGCATGTACACGCGCTGGGCCGAACGGCGGGGCATGAAGGTTGAACTCATCGACTATCATGCGGGTGAACAAGCCGGGATCAAGTCAGTCACTTACCTGCTCAAAGGCGAAAATGCTTACGGCTATGCCAAGACCGAAAGCGGCGTTCACCGCCTTGTCCGCATCAGCCCCTATGACAGCAACGCGCGGCGTCACACAAGCTTTGCCAGCGTCTGGGTTTACCCGGTGGTTGACGAAAACATCGATATTGAAATCAACGAGAGTGAGCTTCGCATCGATACTTACCGTGCTTCGGGTGCGGGCGGGCAGCATATCAACACGACTGACTCAGCGGTACGGATCACGCATGTTCCGACCAACATCGTCGTCCAGTGCCAGAACCAGCGCTCACAGCATAAAAACAAAGCCGAAGCGATGAACCAGCTTCGCGCGCGGCTGTATGAGGCCGAGCTGCAGAAGCGCGAGGCCGAGGCGAGTGCGACGGCGGCGAGCAAGACTGACATCGGCTGGGGGCATCAAATCCGCTCCTATGTTTTGCAGCCTTATCAGCTTGTCAAGGATCTGCGCACTGGCGTCACCTCGACCGCGCCGGGCGATGTGCTTGACGGCGCACTTGACCCGTTCATGGCAGCGGCCCTATCCCAGCGAGTCACTGGAGAGTCGGTAGACGTTGAAGATGTCGATTAAGCCAAATATCCTTCTGCTTTCAGGCGCACTATTGCTTGCATCGTGCAACAGCGCGCCGGGCAATGTGAGTGCCGCAGCCCCTGATAAGAGTGTCACCAGCAGCACCTTCCCCAAGGCGCAGCGCCCGGTTTCCGCCATCGTCTCCGACCGCTGGGCGAGCGAGGCCGAGCGGGACAGCGTTGACGAGGCCAACAAGGTGATGGACATCGCCGGGATCAACGCGGGCATGAGCGTTGCCGATATTGGTGCTGGTGAAGGCTATTACACGATCAGGCTGGCGTCGCGCGTGGGCAAGGAAGGCCGCGTTCTGGCGCAGGATATTTTCCCAAAGGTGCGCGAAAAGCTCGCCGAACGCGCGCTGCGTGAACGGCTTGACAATGTCAGCGTGATGCTCGGCGCCCCTGCCGATCCCAAGCTGCCCGAAAACAGTTTTGACCGCGTGCTGATGATCCACATGTATCATGAAATTGAGGCGCCCTATGAATTTCTCTGGCGGCTGCGCCCCTCGCTGCTGCCCGGCGGGCAAGTGATCATTGTCGATGCCGACCGCCCGACAGGCGCGCACGGAATCCCGCCCAAATTGCTCGAATGCGAAATGGCAGCGGTTGGATATAAGAAAGTCGATCAACACCCTTTGCCAACCGCAGGCATTTTCCTAATGCGCTTCACCGTGAGCGGCGAGCGGCCAGCACCCGAGGCGATAAAGGCATGTGGGGCGTAGCCCCTCTCCCCTTGCGGGAGAGGGTGGCGCGTAGCGCCGGGTGAGGGGTTGACCGAAAGGGCTCGATGCCCTTGAGGGCAAGTTCAGCCGCAGTTTCAGAAACTCCACGCTCCACTTACGCATCGCTCTGCAACCCCTCACCCTTCCGCCACTGCGTGGCTCCCTCCCTCTCCCGCAAGGGGAGAGGGAAAAGCTACCCCCCATAAAGCGCATTTAGCCTTTCGCCGTAGACTTCCTTGATCTTGTGACGCCGGATCTTCAAACTCGGCGTCAGTTGTTCATTCTCTATCGTGAAGGCTTGATCAGTCAGGATCACGCGGCGAACTTTTTCGGCGACGGATACGCCCTTGTTCACGCGGTCAACGGCGGCGACCACCGCGCGTTGCACTGCTGGATTGCCACATAATTCTTTGAAATCGGGCTTCACATCATTGGCAATTGCCCAGTCAGTCAACCATTCGGGATCAGGCACGATGAGGCCGACGAGATTGGGCCGCCGATCACCAATCACCATCGCCTGAATAATCTCGGGCTGGAGCGTGAGCATCCCTTCAATTTTTTGCGGGGCGATATTATCGCCCTTGTCATTGACGATCAGGTCTTTCTTGCGGTCAGTGATCACGATCCGCCCGGCCTTATCGATATGGCCAATGTCGCCAGTATGAAGCCAGCCGTCGATCAGCACCCGCGCCGTTTCGGCCTCATTGCGCCAATAGCCGTGCATGACGAGTTCGCCGCGCACGAGAATTTCGCCGTCTTCAGCAATTTTGACTTCAACGCCCTTAAGCGGCGGGCCAACCGTCTCCATCTTGAGCGGTGGATTAAGCCGGTTGCACGAAATAATCGGCGCTGCCTCGGTCTGGCCGTAACCTTGCAGCAGGGTGATCCCAAGCCCGTGGAAAAATATCCCGATGTCAGGATTGAGCGGTGCGCCGCCCGAAACCAGCGCCTTGATCCGCCCGCCAAATTTGGCCTGAACCTTGGGGCGCAGCGTTTTGTTGATGAGCATGTTCATCGGCTGATCCCACAGCGGAATGCCGCCGTGCAAATCCTTGTCACCCAGTGCCAGCGCGCGCTTGAGCAGTCCTTGCGCGAGCTTGCCCTCTTTTTCGACGGTCTTGATCATCCGGGCGCGCAGCACTTCAAACAAGCGCGGCACGACAATCATCAGCGTGGGGCGCGTCTCCTCCATATTGCTTGCCAGCTTTTCGAGGCCTTCGGCATAATAAATCTGCCCGCCAAGCCCGATCGGGAAAAACTGCCCCGCCGAATGTTCATAGGCATGGCTAAGCGGCAGGAAGGAGAGGAACACCTCATCATCCCAACCGAAATCAGTCGCGATCACATCAATACAGCCCGCCACGTTAAGCAGGATCGCACCGTGATGCTGACGCACGCCGCGCGGCGCGCCGCCGGTGCCGCTGGTGTAAATAATACACGCCAGATCATCGCGCTTCATCGTCAGCGCGGCGGCGCTTATGCTTGCGACATCAGGCGTTTCGCTTTCAATTAGCCGCGCGAAATCATGGATTGCAACATCCCCCGATTGGCCAACGCGGATATCCTCAATCCCAATCACGATCCGCGCCTTGGCCGAACGCATCACCGCAGGCAGCAGATTGCGCGCAAGCTTTGCGGTTGACACGATGACGGCACTCGCGCCCGAATTTTCAACGATATGCGCATGATCGCGCTCGGTATTGGTGGTATAAGTCGGCACGGTGACGCAGCCTGCCGCCATGATCGCGAGATCAGCGATGCACCATTCGGGGCGATTTTCCGACACCAGCATCACCCGGTCACCCGGCACCAGCCCTAGTCGTTTGAGCGCAGTCGCAAGCGAGGCGACCTTGGCCGCCACCTCCGCCCAGCTCTGCGATGTCCAGCCCGTTGCTGCTTTATGCCACAGAAACGGTTGCTCAGACTGTTCACGCGCGCGCGTGAAAAACATCGTCACGAGATTGGGGAATGTTTCAAACTCTCTTGCCATAATCCTGTCCTTTATCTCCCTCTCCCTTCAGGGGAGAGGGCCGGGGAGAGGGGGAGTCGCGCTATTCCATGCGCTTGATTTGCCCATGCCACACGCCCCCTCTCCCTAACCCTCTCCCCTGAAGGGAGAGGGAACGCCATTTATTCGTCGAGCGCTACGCCTTCACTGCGCGGATCAGCCGCACCGCGCCAGCCTGTTGGCGTGCGTTCAACCGCGTTAAGCTTTGATCCCAAATCGCTTGAAACAACCGTACGGCCAAGTGCGGCGATCCGGTCACGCATCGCGTCAAGGCTTGTTCCCGCCTCAATCAACACCGCATCGCCGCCGAAATAAATATTGGGCAGCGCAATCGCATCCTGCGCGGACAGCCCGAAATCAAGCGCCCCGATCAGCGATTTGGTGACGTGCATGATGATCCGCTTGCCGCCTGCTGAACCAATCGCAAGGATCACCTTGCCGTCTGGCCCATAAACAATCGTTGGCGACATTGATGACAGCGGACGCTTGCCCGCTTGCGGGCGATTGGCGACCAGTGCCCCGTCTTTTTCAGGGGCGAAAGTAAAATCAGTCAGCTCATTATTGAGGAAATAACCGTTGGCGATAAGCTGGCTGCCAAATGGGCCTTCAATCGTTGATGTCATTGAGGAGACATTGCCAGTGCCGTCCACCGCAACGAAATGCGTGGTGCCATCCACCTCACCCGAAATCGCGGCGGTGCGCTTTGCTGCACCTGGCGGATTGCCAGCGGCATATTTGGGGAGCGATGTTTCAAGCGAAATCAGCGCCGAACGCTTGGCGATATAGCCCTTGTCGAGCAGGCCAGCGACGGGAACGCTGACGAAATCAGCATCGCCCAGATATTTCTCACGGTCAGCATAGGCAAGCATCATCGCCTCAGCAATTGCGTGCCACGCCTTGGGATCATCCTTCCCCATCGCCTTCATATCAAAGCGTTCAAGCATTCCGAGAATTTGGAACACTGTCGTCGCGCCCGATGAGGGGGGCCCCATGCCGCAGAGTTTATAGACGCGGTACGTTGTGCAGACTGCCGCGCGCTCCTTGGCGCGGTAGCTTGTGATATCGCGCGCAGTGATTACGGCTTTATTGCGCGCCGAAGCGGCAGTTGCGTTCACGATCGCTTTGGCGTTGTCACCTGAATAAAAGGCTTTAGCCCCGTCCTTGGCAACCGAGCGCAAAAGTGCGGCGATTGAGGGATTTTTGACGGTTTCACCGATCGCTTTTGGCCGCCCGTCCTGCCAGTAAATCGCCCGCGCCTCAGGGAAATCAGTCCAGATTTTCTTAAGCTGGTTCAGCCTTGACGCGAGCGCAGGCGTGACTTGAAAGCCATTTTCCGAGATGCGGATTGCAGGGTCAAACAGTTTTGTCCAGGGGAGCTTGCCCCATTTGGCATGAACCTTCGCCATCAGCGCGATATTGCCGGGCACCCCGACCGATATTCCGCCTGGAAATGCCTGACCAAAAGGCAGCGGCTTGCCATTCGCGCCCATGAACCGGGTTGGCAGCGTCGCCGAGGGTGCGGTTTCGCGGCCATCAATTGTCTCAATCGCACCCGTTTTGGCACTATGGTGGAGGAAAAACCCGCCGCCGCCGATGCCCGAAGACTGCGGCTCCACCACGGTCAGGACAAGCATCATCGCCATTTGCGCGTCAGCCGCACTCCCGCCTGCACGCAGGATTTCGCGCCCTGCCTCACTCGCACGTGGATCAGCCGCTGAAACCACCCCGCCAGCGGCGCGAACAGAAAAGGGGGCAAGCAGCCACAGGCTTAGCAAAGTCAGGAATATCTTCTTCATGCATGCCACACTAACCATGCTGCCCTTCGCGGCAACCCCTTAACGTGCATCAACACCTATGGCTTCGCTCACATTAGTAAAGCCATCAGCGATCAGCCTTGTTCTCAGGCCGTTAGTAATTCGTTTCACCAGCCCCGGCCCGTGATAAACCAAAGCAGTATAAAGCTGAACGAGCGAGGCCCCGCTCCTTATCCGGGTATAGGCGTCATCGGCACTAGCAATTCCGCCTGCTGCAACCAGCGGTATAGCGCCGCCGGTGATTTTGCGAAAATCGCGCAATCGCTGATGCGCAAGTGGGGCGAGTGGTGCGCCTGATAAACCCCCGCTTTCACCAGCATGGCGGGATGTGAGGCTGGTACGTTCTAATGTCGTGTTACTAATAATTAGAGCATCAACCCGCGACACTGCAATTTCAGCAATATCGTCAATCGCTTGGCACTCAAGATCAGGCGCGAGCTTGAGGAACAATGGCGGGCCAGTCTCACCCCGCGCCGCGCGTACAGCGTCGAGCAGGTCAAGCAATTGCCCCTTATCTTGAAGTCCGCGCAGACCCGGCGTGTTGGGCGAACTGATGTTGATCGTCAGATAATCGGCAACGTCTGCCATCGCCCTCACGCCCGAAGCATAATCTGCAATTCGGTCAGTCGAATCCTTGTTTGCGCCGACATTAACCCCGATAACACCCGAACCACGCGCAGCGGATAGGCGCGGATATGCGGCCGCCTGACCCGCATTATTAAAGCCCATCCGGTTGATCACCGCCTGATCCTCAACCAACCGGAACAGTCTCGGTTTGGGATTTCCCGCCTGCGGCAAGGGCGTGAGCGTTCCAACTTCAACAAAGCCGAAACCGAAGCCTAGTATTGCGCGAATCACTTCACCATCCTTATCAAAGCCTGCAGCAAGCCCGACTGGTGTAGGAAAGAGCATGCCAGCACAGTGCGAAGATAGTAGAGGATCAATGACAATCGATTTCTTTGGCCGCAGCCAGCTGAGCGTTTTTATCGTAAAGCGGTGCGCCAATTCAGGGTCTAGGCCATACAAAATGGGGCGGGCGAGGTTAAAAAACGACATCGCAGTGCGCTATCATGTTCACTAAGTGTCGTCAAAATAGGCAAAAAGTTTCGACATAGTTAATGTCGGTTTCATCCAATACTATTTGTTACAGAGTGCTAAATCAGATGTGCGACCCGAGGGGCTTTCGGAGCAATTCGAAAAAACCTTTACCTGAAGGCTTAGTGGTAAATCCACTGGGCCTTTTTTTTGTCTTTCAGCATCTCTTTTTGCAATCATGTCGATTCGCTTCAATTTTCGCTGATTCCTCCAATTCAGTCCTGTTTACGTCCGCTAACGCCAGTCTGCGACCCGAAGGGTTCTTACTTGCGAGACCCTTGCCTTTATGGCCTGATGCTTAATTGCGTCAGGCCACTTTTTTTTTGGCTGATTTCCGTTATCAGGAGATATAGGGCGGAGGCTTTTGTTCGAATTGGACAAGCTTACATGCCCGGCAATCGGATACCGCGCCATGGCAGATTCTTTATGATCAGGCTTGAATACCTGCCCCCGCCAACGGATTTGCGCGCCTATATTTCGACATATTATTTATTTGAAACAGACGAACCCCATTTTGCCGATATTGAGCGTGCTGACATCGCACAATTGCGCGTGTTTCTAAGCGGCAGTGGCGAACTGAATTTTCCAGACGGGAAACGCTATCCGAATTTCCCATTTTCGCTGTTCGGGCCGAGGATGTCAGCCTCCTCGGTGACGCTTATCGGCCCGGTGCGATTGTTTGGCGTTGGGCTTCTACCTACCGGATGGAGTGCGCTCACCAAATCATCTGCGGCGGATTATGCCAATACGCTGGTTGATGCCTCAATTATGGTTGGGGTTAACACGCATGAAGCAGTGGCAAAATTGAGCGCCATGGCAACACTTGCTGAAATGGCTGAGGCAATGACGGACACCGCACGTCAGTTCGAAGCACGGGCAGAAAAAGTTCCGCACTGGTTCATTCGCGCGGTGGATGAATGGCTTGGCCAACGCCTTTCGCCCGACATCGTAGATCTTGAGAAATCGACCGGGTTGTCGCGGCGTCAAATCGAAAAAATGACCAAGCAAATTTACGGTGCCACACCCAAGCTGCTCCAGCGCAAATACCGCGCGCTCCGCACTGCAAACACGATCTCTAACGGCAACGGTGACTGGCAAGATTTTATCGACGAAGCTTATTATGACCAGTCACACTGCATCCGTGAGATTAAGGAATTTGTCGGCATCACCCCGGGTGCGATAAAAGAGCATGTATCGCGGCTCTCCGAGTTGACCTTTGGCCGCTCGCAACTTGCCGGTGCCGTTTCGCCACTCTCTGCGCAGACGTGATGCGCTAAGGATGCAACTCGAATTCGCCACGCCAGCCCCCGCCCTGTTGCATTTAGTGGCGACATATTATCTTCTCACTGAAGATTATAGTGTAATGGAAGATGTCCAGCGCGCCGACACCGGCCATTTGCGTATTTTCCTTGATGGCTCGGGCTATTATGAATTCGCAAAGGGCAGGCGTTACCCTTCGACACGTTTTTTCCTCAACGGGCCGTTTACGCAAAATATGCGTTCAGTTGTGCAAGGGCCAGTGCGCTTCATCGGGGTTGCCCTATTTCCCGAAAGTTGGGGTGGTTTGCTCGGCCTCAACGCGGCTGATTTTACTGACCGCGCCGAAGATGCGGCACCCCTGCTTGGCGACATTGTGGTGCCGTGGTTTGATCAGTTGCAACCGCTGAACAGCATCGCGGAAATGGCCCCGATCATGGATGCGTGGCTGATGAAGCTGATCAAGCCCGTGCGCGCGGATCGTCGTGCCATTATCCAGGCGATCCGGGTGTGGCTCGCAGAGACAATGTTTCCCAATATTGCCGATCTTTATGCAACGCTCTCACTATCCGAACGACAGATCATGCGGATTTCCAATGCTTATTACGGATCGCCGCCAAGGGCACTCGCCCGCACTTATGGCGCGCTCAAAACGGCATCATCAATTGTGATGAACAATGGGCACATTCCTGATGAGGCGCTTGCCCATTATGCCGATCAGCCGCATCTGATCCGCGAAGTGAAGCGCGTCACGGGCCAAACCCCGCGCCAATTAATAAACAGTAGTAGCCCGGTGATGCGGATTACGCTCCACCCAAGCAATTTCAAGGAACTTGAGCCGCTACCTTGATTATGCCGGGTTGATTTTGTTGACACGAAGGCCCATTTGCAAATCAGAATGAATCAGTCCGATTAGGAAATCATGCGCCTTTCAAGCCTTGCCGATTATGCCGTTGTTATGATGAGTGCGGCCGCGCGCCACTGCGGTCAAGCGCAGATCAATGCTGGCGTCCTTGCTGTGGAGACAGGCATTCCGCTGCCGACCGTCCAGAAACTGGTAAGCAAGCTATCGCATGCTGGATTGCTGCGCAGTGTGCGCGGCGCTGGCGGTGGATTCAAGCTCGCACGGCCAGCAGCAGCGGTTAGCCTTGCCGATATTATCGAAGCGATTGAGGGGCCAATTGCAATGACGGCCTGTGTTGAAAGTGGCAAGCATGATTGCGGGCTTGAGGGTAATTGCCGGGTGCAGGCGCATTGGCCGATGGTCAATAACGCCGTGCGCGGTGCGCTTGCCAATATCAACCTGACGTCGCTTTCAGGAGCGCACTCATGACTGACGCCCCGATCAAAGATCAGGCCGCTTATGACGCCGCTGCCAAAGTCGCCGATTATGAGCATGGCTGGGCAAGTGATATCGAAACCGATTTTGCGCCCAAAGGCCTGACTGAGGATACCGTCCGCTTCATCTCCGCGAAGAAGAATGAGCCACAGTGGATGCTTGATTGGCGGCTTAAGGCGTTTGCGATGTGGCAGACAATGGAAGCACCTGACTGGGCCAAGCTTGAGATCGATCCGATCGATTATCAGGACGCTTATTATTACGCCGCGCCCAAGGCGAAGCCAAAGCTTGGCAGCCTTGATGAAGTCGATCCCGAAATCCTGCGGGTTTATGAAAAGCTTGGCATTCCAATTGCTGAGCAGAAATTGCTCGCGGGCGTCGAGGGTGGCGAAAATGGCGGGCTTCCGGCGCGCCGGGTTGCGGTAGATGCGGTGTTTGACAGCGTGTCAGTGGCGACAACATTTCGTGCGGAGCTTGAGAAAGCGGGCGTTATCTTCCGCTCAATCTCCGAAGCGATCCGCGAATATCCTGATCTGGTGAAGAAATGGCTCGGCAAGATTGTGCCGATGCGTGACAATTATTTCGCCACGCTCAACTGCGCGGTCTTTTCGGACGGGACGTTCGTCTACATTCCCGAAGGCGTGCGTTGCCCGATGGAGCTTTCGACTTATTTTCGCATCAACGCGGAGAATACGGGCCAGTTCGAACGCACATTGATCATCGCCGACAAGGGCAGCTACGTGTCCTACCTTGAAGGCTGCACCGCGCCGATGCGCGACGAGAATCAATTGCACGCCGCCGTGGTCGAGCTGGTTGTACTTGACAATGCCGAGATCAAATATTCAACAGTGCAGAACTGGTATCCCGGCGACGCGGAGGGGAAGGGCGGCATCTATAATTTCGTCACCAAGCGCGCGCTGTGCCAAGGACGGAATAGCAAGGTTTCTTGGACGCAAGTCGAAACCGGAAGTGCTGTGACGTGGAAATATCCAAGCTGCGTCCTCAACGGCGAGAATAGCGTTGGCGAATTTTATTCAGTCGCAGTGACCAATAATTATCAACAGGCCGATACCGGCACCAAGATGATCCACAATGGCAAGGGCAGCCGCAGCACAATCGTGTCCAAGGGCATCAGCGCGGGACACAGCAACAACACCTATCGCGGGCTGGTGCGCGTCGCGCCGAACGCGGAAGGCGTGCGCAATTTCACTCAGTGCGATTCGCTGCTGCTTGGGAGCCTCAGTGGCGCACACACCGTCCCCTATATCGAAGTCCGCAACCCCTCAGCCCAAATCGAGCATGAGGCGACGACGAGCAAGATCAGCGACGACCAAATGTTCTACGCAATGCAACGCGGGCTGAATGCCGAGGAAGCCGTGGCGCTGATCGTCAACGGCTTCGCCAAGGAAGTGTTGCAGCAACTGCCAATGGAATTTGCCGTAGAGGCGCAGAAGCTGCTGGGGATTTCGCTTGAGGGGAGTGTGGGGTGATATTGTTCTTTTTGACTCTTTTAAGCTTGAGTCCCTTAAAGACTTTGGATGATTGTATTTCACGGAAAACCGTTGAATTTGCGCCCGCCCGTGAAGCCGTAGATGTCACAGTTGAAGCGGCAATGGCTGCGTGCATTGTTGAACAAGCAAATTATCGCGCTGAGATTCAACGCGGATTGAAATTGTCTTCTCCTAACCTTTCTCTGAGTCAGTCTAAAGAGGTGGAGAAGGTGGTCTTCGACAGTGGCGTTAACGGCGCTCGTCATCGTGCATTGGTCAGCCTGATTACTGAAAGGGCAAAAAATGCTCCAAATCAATAACCTCCATGCTACTGTTGGCGACAGGCGCTGCCCAAAGCTCCCCTCCCGCTTGCGGGAGGGGTTGGGGGTGGGCCTATGACTGGTCAATTCAAACCGCGTGATACACAACGCGCCAAGGAACTGCGCAATCAGGCGAGTCCGGCCGAGCGCAAGTTGTGGATGGCTCTTAGCGGCAGGAAACTGGCGGGCTGCAAATTTAGTCGGCAAATGCCGATTGGCCCCTATTTCGCTGATTTCCTGTGTCGCGAGGCAAAACTGATTGTTGAGCTGGATGGTTATTCACATGACACCCGGATTGAGCATGATCGCCGCCGCGATGCCTTTCTGAAAACGGAGGGCTATCAGGTACTGCGATTTTCGAATGCTGATGTAATGGCAAATCTAGATGGTGTTGCGCAGACGATTGCTTTGGCGCTTGCCGAAACAGGCCCACCCCCGACCCCTCCCGCAAGCGGGTGGGGAGAAGATATGACGAGACCTTCATGCTGAACATTACAAACCTCCACGCCACTGTTGGCGATAAGCCAATTCTCAAAGGCCTCACCCTCTCTCTCAGTCCGGGAGAGATCCATGCGATTATGGGGCCGAATGGCGCTGGGAAATCGACGCTGGGTTATGTGCTGGCTGGCAGGCCGGGGTATGAGGTTACGGGGGGGAGTGTGATGTTCACGCCCAGTACCGTTCGCCCTGAGCCTGTCGAAGGGCTGTCCTTTTCTTCTGACTCGGTGGAAGGAAAGAAGGACGGTGCTTCGACAAGCTCAGCACGAACGGATTTTGTTGATTCCGTGGACTTGCTTTCCCTCGCCCCCCACGAACGCGCTGCTGCTGGGCTGTTCCTCGGCTTCCAATATCCGGTCGAAATCCCCGGCGTCTCGAACGTCCAATTCCTGCGCGAGGCGCTGAATGCCCAGCGCAAGCATCGCGGCGAACCCCCGCTTTCGGGCGGCGAGTTCCTCAAAATCGCGCGTGCGCAGGCTGGCGCACTCGGCATGGATATGGATATGCTCAAGCGTCCGGTGAATGTCGGCTTTTCGGGCGGCGAGAAAAAACGCAATGAGATGGTGCAGATGGGCATCATCGACCCCGTGCTTGCGATCCTCGACGAGACTGACTCCGGCCTTGACATTGATGCGCTGCGCGTGGTGGGCGACGGCATTAACCGGATCATGCGGCGGCCAGACAAAGCGGTGCTGCTCATCACGCATTACCAACGCCTGCTCGATTATGTGAAGCCTGATTTCGTCCATGTGCTGGCGGATGGCCGGATTACACGGACAGGCGGCGCAGAACTGGCGCTTGAGCTTGAGCGTGACGGTTACAAGGAATTGGCGGCGTGAGCCAGAAACTGGCTTACCTTCACGGCTTCGCGGCTTCGCGCGAACAGGCTTTTTTTAGAGAT
>JAYUIX010000109.1:0-6093 GCA_043765635.1 Sphingomonadales bacterium | reverse complement strand
TTCGATCCGCGTTTCCTGAGCAAGGTTGCCTCCGCCGCGCAGATCAAGGCCTTTGCGGAGGGCGTTATCACCCAATTTGGCCGCCCGCAAAAAATCGTTGAAATCCACAAGACGAGCGAAACTGTGGCGACACTTAAAGTTCAGTCTGAAAAAGCGGTGATGATTGTTGACGTGAGCATTGACGCAGCCTGGCCAAACAAAGTTGTCGGCTTTCAGGTCGCGCCCGAGCAGCCAGTCATTGAAAATGATAGCCTTGCCAAAATTGATGCTGAACTGGCCGCGCTACCGGGCCGGGTCGGCTATGTTGTTGAAAGCATTGATAAGGATAGCAAACGCACCGCAGTGGCTGGCCGCGCAACAGACAAGCAATTCGCGATTGGCTCCATTTTCAAACTCTACATCCTTGCCGAACTCGCGAGCCAGATTGATGCCGGAAAGCGCAAATGGTCTGACACGGTTCCGCTGATGCGCCGATCATTTTCATCCTCTGCCACGCAAAGCATCGCGCTGGGCACATATGTATCGTTTGAACAACTCGCCACCTGGATGATCGCAGTCAGCGACAATGCCGCGAGCGATGAACTGCTCTTTCTGCTTGGCCGTGACCGGGTTGAGGCACGCGTCCGCATGGTTGGGCATAGCGCACCCGAAAAAATGCTTCCGTTCCTCTCAACTGTCGAAGCGTTCTTGCTCAAAAGCGATTATAACGGGATGCGCGCCAAATATGAGGCCGCGAACGAAGCCAAACAGCGCACCATCCTGAAGCACAAAATCAGCGGCGTCGGCTTTGAAAAGATCAACATCGCCAATTTGACCGGCAAGCCCGCCGCGATTGACACGATTGAATGGTTTGCCTCGCCACATGATGTCGTCCTGCTGATGGATCACCTCCGCCAGATAAATAATCAAACTGTGTTTGAGATTATGGCCAAAAGCGTGAGTCCCACTACTGCAAGAAAATGGAAATATGTTGGGAGCAAAGGAGGATCAGAGCTGGGCGTGATCGCGATCAGCTTCCTTGCCCAAGCACCTCGGGGTGACTGGAGCATGATATCGGGAAGTTGGAATAACAAAGAGCAAACAGTTGATGAAACGAGGTTTATCGGACTGATGATAAGATTATTGAATGTAACTCAAGGAGAAAAAAATGATTAGTCGCTTTATAATAATTTCGCTTATTTGTGTTACTTCAGCAAATGCGCAGGTTGCACCAAAAAGCTTTGGCCAATGCAGTAGCTGTCACAGCGTTGGCCCCGATGGCAAAAATAGACTCGGCCCCCGACTGCACCGAATTGTTGGCGCGCCGGCAGCCAAAGTTGCTGGATTCAAATATTCTTCTGCACTTATCGAAGCCGCACCGCGTTGGGATGAAAAGACCCTCGACGTCTGGATTGCCAATCCAGATAAATTAGTGCCCGGCCATAGAATGAATTATAAGGGCGAGAAAGATCCGGTCAAACGCGCCGAAATCATTGCATGGCTCAAGGCGAATTAAATAAAAATCGGGCGCATGGGAGGGAAAGCCACACCATGCGCCCGACAACCTTACCCGTGGACAGGGTGTTCTGCCCGCCTGATGTCGGGGTCACGGATCAGGCGAGAAGCTCTTGATTAGCGTGAACGTCGCGCGCGGCGCGGGCCTTTGAAGCCTTCAGCGCGGGTTACATTGGTTGACCGTGTTACCTGACCGCCCGCGCGACTGACCGAACGGTCGCGGTTATACACACGCTCGCCTGCGCTGTTGGTCACTGACTGATTGGCGGTAAAGCCTGTGTCATTTCGCGTGCGGTTGCCCGACAGGCCAAAGGTTTCACCGCCCCGGCCGGTGTAGGTTCCGGTCGTGGTTGCCCCCGTCTGGTTACGCGAGCGGTCAAGGTTGAAGCTTCGGGTTTGACCACGAAGATTGGTCGAACTTCCCGAGGCGGTGAAGCCGTCATCAGTCCGCGCACGATCATAGCTGCGCGTTGCCGTGGCGCCGTCGCTCTTGCGCGTCAGTTCGCTGTCGCGCGAAAGCGTGCCCGCGTCCTTGTCACGGATGACAGTGCGGCTGCCTTCAAAATTGGGCTTGTCGATGGTCACTGTCTTAGTGACTGGATCGGCTAGGGCGCTGCCTGCACATAGCGTTGATGCGATGACGGCAATCAGAAGCTTGTTCATATCTCTCACCTTGATTGTTGAATGGGATGATCGCTGCTGCGGTCACATTCCTTCAACGGGTGAGCGCGGGAAACCCTTCGCGTTAATTTTGCGGCGCGGTTTCACTGGGCACAGGTGCGGCTTCATCCTGCGCGCGCTCCACTTGCCGCAAACGCCGCTCCTCGCGCATGCGCAAACGATCTTCGCGGAGTTGGCGGCGTTGTTCGGCACTGAGCAGCGGGATTGTCGGCTTTGGTGCCTCGCTTCCCTCTGGCGTGATGGCTGCCTGTCGTTCACGGCGGATATCGCGGACGCGTTTGATCAGAGCAAGCCGCTGGCCGGGGGGCAGCTTCGCCAAACGCTCGGCAAATTTGGCGCGCTCTTCGGGCGTTGGCTTGATCCCAAGCGCTTCGTTGCGCTCAATCTGATCCACCACGCGCTGTGCGATTATTTCACGCCGGATTTGGCGGCGCATCCTTGGCGGAAGAATTTCGCCCGGCGTTGGCTGGGCGACTTCAATCGGTGGTTCTTCAGTCACAACTGGCGGCGGCATAAGCTTTGGCGCGGCAGGCGCAGGCTTTGGCTTGGGCGCAACAATTGACTTTGGTTTGGGCGCTGGCGCAACAATGGCAATCAGCGGCCCGATGACGGGCACATTCTTCGCGGCGTCGCCGAACACGCCGGTTGCTGCCGCAGCGGCACTCATCAGGCTGAATGCGGCAACGCCAATCACCACCCTGCGTCCCCGCGCCCAAACGCCGCGTCGTGCGGGAGAGCGTGGCGGAACGATTGGTGGGAGCGCGGCAATCTCATCACCTTCCAGCGCCTTCGCTACCAGCCGATCCGCAAAGCTGGCGGGAAGCGACGGCACACTATAACGATCAAGTGCGCGGGCAGTTGCGCCATCAATTGGGTTTGGGTCGCTCATTTCGCTTCTCCCCCAAGTGCCACGCGCAAAGCCGTCCGCGCGCGCAGCAGCAGCGACTCAAATGCTTTGATATTCATATCAAGTGCCCCTGCCGCCGCCATGTTCGAATAGTCCTCATAATAAGTCAGGATGATCGCCGCGCGTTGCCGATCTGGCAGCGCTTGCACCGCCGCCACTGTCCGCGCGCGGAGCCGATCCTCATCCACCTGTTCGTCGGCCCCCGGCGCGTCATCGGCGCGTTCGGGCACTGCCTCATCACTCGCAAATTTGCGCCGCCGCAACCGATCAAGACACAAGTTGGTTGCCACCCGGCCAAGCCATGCCGAAACCCCTGCGCCGCTGGGTTGCCACTTCGCCGCTTGATTCCACAGCCTGAGCAGCGCTTCCTGCGCGATATCCTCAGCCTCAGTCGCATCGCCAAGCATACGGTATGCAATCCGGTTCGGTCGCACTGCATAAGCATCAATCAGCGTGCGAAACGCTGCGCCATCGCGCAGCGCGACGCGCGCCATGAGCGCATCATCACTTTCATCCACACATGCAGCCGTTGCCACCATATACTACCCCAACTGGGTATCTAAACGCACACGCGCGCCAAACCCTTCGTTTACAGCAAACGAATAAGCGCCGCGACACCCGCAACGCCAAGCAATAGCGCAACCATGCTCCGCCAGACGGTTGGGCTGACCCGACCAAATGCCATTTGCCCCAGATGGTTGCCAATGAACATCGGCACAAACAAGGCGGCAGCGATCAGCATTAGCGGGATTGTCGTCAGGCCAAGCAACATCGAAGCAATTGTCCCCGCTGTCGCCGTCGCAAAGAAGATCAGCATCATTGAGGCGCGGGCAGTGACAGGCGTAAAGTCACCTCGCAGATAATAAGGGATCACAGGTGGCCCCGGCATCGCGGCAAAGCCTGTGAGTACGCCTGAAGCAACCCCCGTCGCTGCGGTTAATGCCCGCCCCGGGACCAGCGTTTCGCGCTTTGGCATGATAACAAGAATGAATGCCGCAATTGCAATCAGGCTGATCATCAGTCGTGCTACGTCAGGGGCTGTCCGCGCAAGTAGCCATAAGCCAAACGGCGTCGTCAGCATTGCAAAGCCAGCGATCATCAGGCTGCTTGATCGGTCACTATCAGCAATGATCGTCTTGATCCCAATTGGGCCAATCAAGAATTGCAAGAGGATCGCGAGCACCACCGCCTGATCAGGCCGGATGATAAGCCCGAGCAATGGCACCAGAATGATCGCCATGCCAAATCCCGTCAGCCCCCGGATCGCGGCTGCACCAAAGGTCATCGCAGCGGCAAGCGCGATTGCAGTTGGGGTGAGGCCAGTAACGGATTCGATGAAGGTCATGCGGGTAAGATAGCTGTGATGCCTTCGCGGGCTGCTATGATCACTAGATCTAGGTCAAGTGTCACAAATTTTAGGCCAAGCCGCTTACAAGTCGCAATATGAATTGCATCCGGCATCAAAAGCTTTGGGAAGGGCGCAACCACCATCGCAGCGGCGGCCTCGATATCAAGATCGAGATGTTCAATCTGCGTCGCAGCGATTTCCAGCCAGTTTCTCGCCGAACTACGAACCTTTGCCGCCTCGCTCTGCGCAATTTCACTTTGCCTGACGAGACGCGATAGAGTGGAATTAAATTCACCTATTACAAGTTTGCCGAAAAAAAGCGCATGCTCTTCAGCCTTTAGCCAGTCATTTGCAACGGCCGAATGCACCTCGTTCACGAACAGCGGCACCACCACTGACGTGTCGAGATAGAAACTCAATGCTCATAGTCCGCTTGATCAAGCTTTTTCATCTCAAGGTATGACAGTTTTGCAGAAGGAAGCGAGTCGCGAAGAACGCGAATCCGCTCAAGCGATTCTGACATCTGAGTCCGGTTTAGCTTAGGTTTCTGCTGCTCAATGGGCACCACTGACAGCGCAACAATTGGCTTCCCGTGCCGCGTGATTACCACTTCCTCACCCGCGAGCGCTTTGTCGATAAGGCTTGAGAGGTTATTCTTGGTTGTCGCAACGCTATATCTGGCCATAACAGCCTCCTTATGGCTATAATTTATAGCCATAATTGTTAAATATGTCTAGATTTATCGCAGATCGGGTGGTGTCGCTTCATTTTTTAGCATTGCGATGGCCTCTTGTACGCTCATGATCCGCTGGCCGTCGGAACCAAGCGAACGGATCGCCACTGTCTGTTGCTCGGCCTCACGCCCGCCAACCACGAGCAAATGCGGCACCTTTGCGAGTGAATGTTCGCGCACTTTATAATTGATTTTTTCGTTGCGGAGATCAGTGTTCACACGGATTCCGGCGGCCTTGAGCATGTTCACCACCTCCACCGCATAGGCATCCGCATCCGAAACAATCGTCGCAACCACCGCTTGCACGGGGGCAAGCCAAACGGGGAAACGCCCCGCATAATGTTCGATCAATATGCCGATGAAACGCTCATAAGAACCAAGGATCGCGCGGTGCAGCATGACGGGGCGGTGCTTGGCCCCATCTTCGCCGATGTAAGATGCGTCAAGCCGTTCGGGCAGAACCGTATCAGTCTGGATCGTGCCGACCTGCCATGTCCGGCCAATCGCGTCAGTCAAATGGAATTCAAGTTTTGGCGCATAGAATGCACCTTCGCCGGGGAGTTCTTCCCAGCCCCATTCGGGCGTATCGCGGCCCGTCGCCGCGACGGCATCACGCATAGACTGTTCAGACCAATCCCACATCTCATCGCTGCCAAAGCGCTTTTCAGGGCGCAGCGCGAGTTTGATCGCATAGCTGAACCCGCCAAGATCCTTGTAAATCACATCAAGCAGGTCGCAGAATTGGGCGATCTCCTCGACAATCTGATCCTCTCGGCAGAAAATATGCGCGTCGTCCTGCGTAAACTGCCGCACCCGCATCAGGCCGTGAAGCGCGCCGTGCGGTTCATTGCGGTGACAGCAGCCCATTTCGGCAAGCCGCAGCGGAAGATCACGATAACTCTTAATCCCCTGCCGAAAAATCAACACATG
>JAYUIX010000108.1:0-24719 GCA_043765635.1 Sphingomonadales bacterium | reverse complement strand
GCGGGGCGATATTCATTGGGATCACGCACTGCTGCATAAGCCCGATTTATGTCACTTCTGATTCCCGAAACTGCTCCCCCTGAAACTTGTCCCGAATTGACCATTGCGCTTACCAAAGTATCGATTGCCATCACTGCCTGTGTACTGCCTGTATAATCAGTGAAGCGGTTGCCAATGGCGTCGCTTGAAATCATGTCGATAATGGCAAAGGTCTGTGCCCGATCAAGATTGGCATTTTGAAACGCCGCTGCCAGCGCTGATGCCGATGCGGCAAGCTTGTTTGCAGCAACCACCGCACTAGGACGATCTTTGGTAAGCGCTGAATGAAAAGCCCGACTGTCAGCCTCAAAGCGTACGGCAAGCGAAGGCGCCGCTATCTTTGCTGCTGCGGCGAGCATGATAATATTCTCATCATTGAACGGAGTATCTCCCGCCGCAATTGGACGGCCTGGATTATTGAGTGCAGTTGGCGTGAAGGTCTGATCGTCATTGATCTGACGATGACAGCTATGACAATCAAAAAAGTAAAACTCAGGAAACGCACCGTTGGTGCCGAGTTTGGCGTTGGCGAACAGCGAAAGCTGCCGCTCGACGGCCATTGCCTGGCCGACCGCCCAAACACGAATGCTGCTAACGCGACCCTTGCGTGATGTGTAGTCACCATCCTCATTGTGATGCGATTGAAGCGCGGTGAAAAGGTCAAGTTCATAAGAAACACGTGGATGACCAGCAGCCATCATCTGGTGACTGACAAACTGATTGCCATCTGCCGAACCGAAATGGCAATCAAGGCAGATTGCAGCCTTTACAGCCGGACGTTCTGTAGCAGTCAAGCCAGCACGGAGATTGGCGGCGTGATTGCCTGCTTTGTGGACGTCAATCCATGTTGATGATCCGCCGTGGCATGCCTCGCAACCAACGCCGTCTGAAAGTAAAAATTTTGGTCCGCGCGAGGACGCTGGATCGCTATGACAGCCCAGACATGATGCCGCCGAAGTGGCCGGGCCAATGCCCATACGTGCGGCGATTGCTTTACTACGACTGTTGGCAAGTGTCGCATAGGCACGACTGTGCGCTCCAGTAGGCGACGAAGGGTCTTGCCAGCGCAATATTTCATCTTGGCGAACAATCTTGCCGTCGGGTTCAGCGCGGCCATGACAGGTGCTGCCCGCACAAGAGGCTACGCCAAGGTGTGACGCATCATTTGGCAAAGCCGCAGTCGCAGGCGTAAACCCCGACGAAAGCCCGATCAGCAGCGCGGAGCAAGCCAGCAATAGGCATGTGCCAAGAGCACAGGCAACGCGCCAATTTTCCCACAGCCGAACAAGAGTCTTTATCTGCACCGCTTACCTTTCCGCACCAACCGTACGATTATTTAGTTTTTTTACGCGATGCAACCCAACTTATTTCTAAGTCATGTTAAGCCAAAAGACTGTATTGGCAAGGTGAGATTCGTCACATGGACAATAATTTTTCCATCTTTTCAGCCGTTTGCAGTCAATTTGTGGCTGAATCGCAACATATGGTTAATACCACGCGTTAACCTTTACGGCGAATCACCAAGTTCCTGATTTCGCTCATGTCCTCCATCGCGAATCGGACTCCCTCACGACCAAGCCCTGAGTCCTTGACTCCGCCGTAAGGCATATTGTCGACGCGATAAGACGGTACATCGTTGATCACGACTCCGCCAACCTCAAGCTGATCCCAAGCGTCGAGCGCCTTGAACAAGTCTCGCGTAAAGATACCGGCCTGCAAACCAAACTTCGAATCGTTGACCTCGTCCAATGCCGCATCAAAATCACTGAACTTTGAAATAAGTGCAAGCGGGCCGAAGGCTTCTTCGCGGTAGGCCTTTGTCTCGCGACTGACATTTTCGAGCAACGTCGCTTGGAGCATGGCACCCTCGCGCTTGCCGCCGCAGAGAAGGGTGGCACCCGATGCGACGGCTTCTTGAATCCAGCCGTCGAGCCGTGCAGCTTCTTTCACATCAATCATCGGCCCTATAAAAGTGTTCCTGTCATACGGGCTGCCGCAGATAAGTGTCTTGGCTTTGGCGACGAGCATGTCGCGGAAACGGTCATAGACTTTCTCATGAATGATGATCCGCTGTACCCCGATGCAGCTTTGCCCAGACTGGTAAAATGCGCCAAACGTTACCCGCTCAAGCGCATCATCAAGATCAGCATCATGATCAATAATAACAGCGGCATTGCCGCCAAGTTCAAGCACAACTTTTTTCTTGCCCGCCTTGGCCTTGAGTGCCCAACCCACATCAGGTGATCCAGTAAAGCTCAACAGTTTCAGGCGATCGTCCTCGGTAAAGAGATCAGCGCCATCGCGGCTTGCAGGCAGAATTGAAAAAGCGCCTAAGGGTAAATCAGTCTCCGCAAGAACCTCACCCATGATAATTGCGCCAAGCGGTGTCCGGCTCGCTGGTTTCATCACGAACGGACAGCCAACCGCAATTGCAGGCGCAATTTTGTGCGCGGCAAGATTTAGCGGGAAATTGAACGGCGAAATAAAACTACATGGGCCAATCGGCACGCGCTTCCACATCCCCTGATAGCCCTTGGCGCGCGGGGAGATGTCAAGCGGCTGAACCTCGCCCGTAATTCGCACCGACTCTTCGGCGGCAATGCGAAAGGTATCGATCAGGCGACCGACTTCACCCTCGGCGTCTTTGATTGGCTTCCCCGCCTCGACGCACAGCGCATAGGCGAGCTCGTCATACCGCTCCTTAAAGCGATTGACGCAGTGTTGCAGGACATTCTGCCGCTCATAGGCCGCCATTTTTCCCATCGGTTCAACGGCTTCGACAGCGCCCGCTATTCCAGCATCAATCGTTTTGCTGTCCGCAAGCGCAACACGGAATGCAATCTCACCCGTGAACTTGTCGGTGACGGCAAGATCAGTGTTAGGCTGCTGCGCTTTGTTGTTGAGATAAAGCGGGTAGACGTCCTTCAACATGCTCATAACGCCGCGCTCAGTTCCTTGATCTTGTTGTTCAAGATGCTGTCATTTTCGGTGTAATCTACCGGGCACTCGATGAGGTGAACCCCCGGCGTATCAAGGCATTGCTTGATCAGCGTTGTCAAATGCGCGGCACTTTCAACGCGGTGGCCACTGGCACCGTAGGCTTCCGCATATTTGACGAAATCGGGGTTGCCGTAAGTCAGCCCCCAATCCTGAAAGCCCATATTCGCCTGCTTCCAGCGAATCATGCCGTAGCTGTTATCGTTGAGGATCAGCACGGTGATGTTGAGTTTGAGGCGAACCGCCGTCTCCATTTCCTGGCTGTTCATCATAAAGCCGCCGTCGCCGCAAATCGCCATCACCTTGCGGTCAGGATAGACCATTGAGGACATCATCGCCGAAGGAAGCCCAGCGCCCATCGTCGCGAGCGCATTATCCAGCAGCACGGTGTTGGCGCGGTACGCATCATAACCACGCGCGAACCAGATTTTATAGACGCCATTATCTAGGCAGATAATCCCATCATCGGGCATCGCCGCACGAACGACCTTCACTAGCGTTGGCGGGAAAACCGGGTAACGCTGATCATCCGAAAGACTCGCGGTGTGCGCGACTTCGGCAGCGCGCGCCCTTAGCATGAAATCAAAGTTCCATGATCCATTGGGAACGATATCCTCTTTGATTTGCCAGATGGCGTTGGCGATATCGCCGATCACTTCGACTTGCGGGAAATAAACCGGATCAACCTCGGCCGAACGCGATGAGACATGAATAACGTGCGCGCCGTCGGGTTTCATGAAAAAGGGCGGCTTTTCAATGACGTCATGGCCGATATTGACAATACAATCCGAAGCCTCAACCGCGCGGTGAACGAAATCGCCCGCCGAAAGCGCCGCGCAGCCAAGGAATTTGGGGTGGCGCTCATCAATCACGCCTTTACCGAGCTGTGTCGTCAGGAACGGGATGCCCGTCTTCTCGATCAGTTGGAGCAGCATCCGGCTCGTCTGGGTGCGGTTCGCGCCTGCACCGATAACAAGTACGGGCGCTTTGGCTTTCTCAATCCGTTCCACCGCCGCGCGCACCGCCTTGGGGTCTGCGCTTGGGCGGCGCGAGATGCTGCGCTTGATCGGTTTGGCATCGGTATGCTCGTCAGCAATGTCCTCAGGCAATTCAAGGTGAACCGCGCCAGGCTTTTCCTCTTCGGCCAGACGAAAGCCCTCACGCACCCGACTCGGGATATTATCCGACGCGGCAAGCTGATGCGTATATTTGGTAATCGGCCCCATCATCGACACGACGTCGAGTATCTGGAAGCGGCCTTGTTTTGATTTCTTGATTGGTTTTTGCCCAGTGATCATCATCATCGGCATTCCGCCGAGCTGGGCATAGGCCGCAGCCGTTACGAAATTGGTCGCGCCCGGCCCAAGTGTGGCAAGGCACACACCGGTTTTGCCAGTATGACGCCCGTAAGTTGCCGCCATGAAGCCAGCACCTTGTTCATGTCGAGTAAGAATCAGTTTGATCTTGGTTGAGCGTGAAAGGCTGTCGAGAAAATCGAGGTTTTCCTCGCCCGGAACGCCGAAGATATATTCAACGCCTTCTTCTTCGAGGCACTGAATGAATACGTCTGATGCTTTGGCGCTCATGGTCGCTAATCCCCCTGATGGTGCATATTGTACGCGGTACAAACTGGAGCGACCCAGCCCTACGGTTACATTGCCGTATGAGTCGAATATCTAACGCCGCAAAACGCCGCTGTCACCCTCAATAGCCAAGCGCGAGATTAACCTGGTGGTGAAGCGCCTCGCCTGCCCGGTATCGGGACAGGTTTTCAAGGAAACGCTCGGCCGAACGCACAAACATCTTATTCTGCGCCCTGCCCGAAAGGTGCATGGTAATGTGCGCATTATCGAGAGCCCAAAGCGGGTGATCGCCGGGCAGGGGTTCAGGGTCAGTAACATCAAGGAATGCCGCACCAATTGCTCTGGCTGAAAGTGCCGTAACCAGCGCATCCTGATCAATCACAGAACCACGCGCGATGTTGATCAGCGTTGCGCTTGGCTTCATCGCCGCGAGTTCAGCCGCGCCGATCATCTTGTCGGTTTCGGCAGTCGCGGGCACGGCAAGGATCACCCAGTCAAATTCGCCAAGCCGCGCGCGCCACTGATCGGGCGAGAGCGCTTTGGGGGCAGGGTTGCGGCGCACGACGGTGACATCAACATTAAACGCCTTGAGCCGTTCCTCGACGAGCGATCCAATTGCGCCGTAGCCGATGATCAGTGCCTTGCTGCCAAACAGTTCAACCTTGCCCGGCGAGTCCTGCAACCATTCACGCCGTTCCTGCGCGCGGATGACATCGCGGTATCCTTTTGCGACGGCGAGCATTCCCATCACGACATATTCAGCAATCGTGATGGCGTTGATGCCAACGCCGTTGGTAAAGGTCACGCCGCGCTGCGTAAGCAGATCAAGCGGCATTCCGTCAACGCCCGCATAGATTGAATTGAGCCATTTGAGGCTGGTCGCACGGGCGATGGCCTCCGCCATGTCACCCTTGTCATACATATCGAACCAGCCGATTTCGGCCTGCGGCGCGAGGGCGAAGGCCTCGTCTTTGGACATGAACCAGCGGGCGTCGATATTAGCAGGGAGGCGCGTTTCGATGAGCGGGCGGACGAGCGCGGAGAGGACGGCGATGGTCATGATTTGGGTTCCTTCGTCATTGCGAGCGCAGCGCGGCAATCCAGCGCCGGACTGGATTGCCGCGCTGCGCTCGCAATGACGATCATGCTAAACATCAATCCGCCAATCCCAACCGAGCGGATCACCATCCATCACCTCAACCCCCTTGGCGATAAGATCATCACGGATCGCGTCCGATTTCGCGAAGTCCTTGTTGGGGCGGGCGGCCTTGCGTTCTTCGAGGGCAGATTCGATTTCGGCTTCGGTGATAATCGCGGCCTTGGGGCGGATACGGAGGTCTTCTCGGGTTAAAGAGAGAATGTTTAGGCCGAGGACTGCATCCATTGATCTAATCGTGTGAATTCGACCGTTACAAACCGCTTCCATCGTCGAGTTATCGCCTTCGTGGTTGATCTTAAGCGAGCCTATGCCGTTAAGAACCAGCGCTTCGAACGCACTCAAGGCTTCAGGCGTGTTCAAATCCTTGGAGATGGCGCTTTCAAATGTGTTGATGATGCCTTGAGCATGGCCATCAACCAAGGTCGCTATCTGCTTGTTAGTATTCGCAAGCAATTCCCGTGTCGGCTTGATCATCCGCTTCAACCGCGTAAAAGCGGCCTGCAACCCCTCCCACGAAAACTCTAACTCACTCCGGTAATGCGCTTGCAGGCACATCAGGCGGTAGGCGAGGGGGTGGAAGCCTTTGTCGATGAGGAGCTGGACGCGCAGGAACTCGCCCGATGATTTGGACATTTTGCCTGTCCGGTCGATCAGGAAATTATTGTGCATCCAGATTTTCGCGCCGCTATGATCGCTGCTGCAACGCGCCTGATTCTGCGCAATCTCATTGGGGTGATGAATTTCGCGGTGATCAATCCCGCCGGTATGAATATCAAACGGCAGGCCGAGCAGAGCCTCGCTCATCACCGAGCATTCGAGATGCCAGCCGGGCGCGCCCTTGCCCCACGGGCTGTCCCATTCCATCTGTCGCGTTTCGCCCGGCGGCGTCTTGCGCCAGATTGCGAAGTCAGCGGCGTGGCGTTTGCCATCAACAGCTTCGATGCGGCCTTCACCATCCTCAGTCTTGGCCCGCGCCAGCGCGCCGTAATTGGCAACGGTCGTGGTGTCGAAATAGAGCCCGCTTTCAAGCTCATAGCAATGCTTGTCAGCGATGCCCTTCGCATAGTCGATCATCGCGGGAACATAGTCGGTGGCGATTGACCAATGCGCTGGCTGGCGGATGTTGAGCGCTTTGACGTCAGTCCAATAGGCCTCGGTATAATGCTTCGCGATATCCCAGATGGATTGGGCTTTCTCCGCCGCCATCTTCTCCATCTTGTCCTCGCCCGCGTCGGCATCGTCGGTCAAATGGCCAACGTCAGTGATGTTGATGACGTGGGTGAGCTTATAGCCTTTGTAACTCAACACACGGCCCAGCGTGTCAGCGAACACATATGCTCGCATGTTGCCGATATGGGGATAATTATAGACTGTGGGCCCGCAGGTGTAGACGCGGGCTTCGCCTGCATGAACGGGCTCAAACGGCTCGATGTGGCGCGTCAGGCTGTTAAAGAGTCGCAAGGGGGTAGGGGACTGGCTCATACCAAATCCCCATCCTATCCCAAGCGCATTTCGTCAACCGTGCATTACTTCGGTTTGGTTTCTTGGGGCTTAGCTTCTTGCGGTTTGGCTCCATCCTTGGCGCACGATTCTAGATTTTGGTCATCGGTGCAATCGCGCGCGTCATAAAGCGCCCACAGATCGTCATTGCCGACACCCGTGACAGGATCATCGATGACTGCCGCAAAAGTCGAGGAATCAAGCGCTTTGAATTCAAAGCGGACAAAGTCATTATTGCCGCTTCCATTGCCTTCGGATGATCCGCCACCATCATCATCGCTCTTGCCGATGACATCGCGCGCGATGCTGCCGCCGTCAATCGTGACGAGGCAGGTTGACGCGCTGATGATCGCACAGCCATTGATGGTCGATGCCGGATCAAACGGCGTTGGCGGGAAGGTGCTAAGCTGGATGCGCGTACCGTTGATCGTCTGCGCGCGCAGGAAGTCAATGCCAGTGATGAAGCTGCCGTTGGTCTGCAACTGACGACCACTCACAAATATCCGCGTCGCAGCGCTTGCCGCATTGATCGTCAGGCCGCCAGCGCCAACCGTAATGCCACGACGATCACCAAAGCTGAACGCGCTAAGCTGTTTGATGCCGCTGTTCTGAACGAAGAAGCCGTTGCTGACATTAACGACAATGCCGTTTGCGCTGAATGTGCCGATGTCGCTGATCGTGTTGTCGTTGATCGCGAGCCGATCACTGATCGCACGACCATCAGCGGCTGCGGCGACATTAGTAATCGCGGTCAGACTCGCCGCAATAACGCTTGGCGCGGTGAGTTCAATTGTGCCGCTGAGCGCGCCACCTGCGCCCGAGAGGCTGACTGAGCCCGTTGCCGCATCAACCTCAATCGATTGTGCGGCGTTGATTTGGAAGCGGTTTGCGCTGGCAAGGTTGCTGATCGCGACCGCGCCAACAGTACGAAGCTTGCCCGGTGTTTCGATGCGAAGCCGCCCTGTCGCGCCGATATTGCCCGCCGTCGCGCCGGTTTGGCCCGTGGCCCCGGTCAGTGTAAGTGCATCAAGCACAACATCGGGCGCGGCATCGTTAAGCGGCGCTAATGTGCCTGTTAATGGTGCAATAGTGCGCGCCGCCGTGATGATGATATCGCCCGCAAATATGCGCTGTGCCTCGGCATTTGACAGGCTGTAGCCTGTTGTCACGCCAGCGCCGCCAATATTGGTTACGCCAGTGCCCGTGTTCGTCAATTGCGCCAGTGTCGTCCGGCCCTGTTCGCCAACCCGGCCTGATGTCGTGTTGATCGCAATATCTGTCGAGCGCAGATCAATCGCGGTGCCGTTTGCGACGCCGCCAACCGAAATCAGGTTGCGCGCAGTGGCATTCAAATTGCGACCTGCGCTGCTGTTGCCCGTCATCATCGCATTGCCGTCAGATGTGATGACAATATCGCCAGCGCCCTGCATCCCGCCGGTTGTGCCGCCCATAAACGCGCTGCCACTGCTCAGCGTACCTGTTGTGATATTGCCGCTGTTGGTGCTGGTAAGACGTACATCGCCAAGCGCGCCGCCAGTCGTCACTGAAAGTGCGCCCGCTGCATTCAGGGTTAGATTTCCGCCAGTTGCACGGGCTGAGCCGATCATCATCGCTCCGCTTGCGGTGCCTGTAATATTGGTTGCAGCGGTAAGTGTCGTTGCGTTGATCGTCTGACCAGTAAGCGCGATGGTGCTGCCCGCAGTTGCTGTACCAAGTGTCAGTGCGGTTGCGGCAGTGCCAGTGAGCGCGCCGCGCGCTGTAACTGTGTTGACGTTGATCGCATTTGCGGTTGAGGCAAGCGTGATATCTGATCCCGCAGCCGAAGCCAGCGTGACCGCTCCACCATTAGTGACCGCAATAGTATTGCCTGCACTCAGCGCACCCGCACTCACCGCGCCCGACATGTTGACGATCATGATATTGTTAGCAGCAGTAACATTGCCGCCAGTCAAACCACTCGCAAGGGCGATATCAACATTGTTTGCGCTGGTGGTGATATTGCCTGTGGTCGCGCTGCTTGATCCGCGCAATTGAACGCCGGTGCCGCCGGTTAGATCGGCTGTGCGGATTGCGCCTTGGTTGGCTGTAAGTGAGAGCGCACCGCCCGCAGTTGCATTTGCGGTTGTGATGCTGCCGCCCGTAATGGTGGCAGAGGTGCCCGCTGTAATCGGCCCGGTGGTTGTGAACGCGCCACCGGTGGTTGAGCTGAGGCTTGTGCCCGCGTTGATTGCACCGCCCGAAAGCGCTGCTCCCACATTCGCGCGCGTTGTCGTGCCAGAGGCTAAGCTCGTGAAGCTGGCGCTGCCAGTGCCGCTGATATCGATGGCGCGACCCGCATTGACTGCACCAAGTGAAGCATCGCTAACATAGGCAATGGCAACATCGGTGCCTGCATTGACCGTGCCGGTGGTAACGCGGTTTGCCATGATATCAACATTGGCAAGCGTTGCGGTTGCACGATCAATCATCGCCAATGTGCCACCGCGAACCGTGATAGCGCCGCGATCAGCGATCAGCGCTGTTGCAGTGGTACCATTTGTGGTTGTGAGCATAACATTGTCTTTTGCGCGCGCGGTGCCAATCATTGCCTGCGTCGCGCTGAGCGTGATGTTGCTTGGATCGCTGCCATAGCCGCTGTTGCCAGTCGTCAATGCGGAGGTCATCAGCGCGCTGCCGCTGCCCACAACATCAATGTCATCGCCTGCGGTCAGGCCGATTGCGGTAATTCCGTTGGTGCCACCGGTAAGGCGAATGTCACGACCTGCGGTTACGGTGCCAAGCGTAATGCTGCTATTGGCGAGACCCTTGGTATCGATAAGTGCATCAACCGCTGCCGAGGTCGTGCCGATATCAACAGTGCGCGCACTTGCGACGACATTACTGGCTGTGCTGGTGAGGCTGTCAACGTCAATGCTGTCAGCCATGACCGACAGCAAGCCGCCAGCAGTTGAGGTGCCGCCGATTAGGGCGTCGCCAGCCATAATGCTGGTCGCGTCGCCCGAAGTGAGCGACGTGAAGGTCGCGTCGCCGGTGCCCGATACTGAAATCATGCTGCCAGCATTGACCGTACCAAGTGACGCATTTCCGCCGAAGTTGACACTGAATCCGTCAGCAGCGGTTGCACTGCCAGCGATAACTGTATCGGCATTGATCGTGATCGAACCAAGCGTTGCAGTGGACTGCGCAATATTTGCCGAGGCACCGCCGTTCACAAAGATCGCGCCTTGATCAGCGGTCAGCATGGCTGCGGTCGCGCCACCAGTCGTCGTCAGTGTAACATTATCCTTGGCGCGACCAGTGCCAAGCGTGATCGTTCCCGAATTTGCCGTGACGTTCAGATTGCTTGGATCTGTGACTTCGCCGTAACCACTGTTGAACATGCCATTGGCTGCGGCGCTGACAATGTTGACATTGCCCGCACCGACCACATCAATATCATCGCCTGCGGTGAGTGATGTTGCTGAAAGGCCGTTGGTTGCCCCTGACAGGCTGATATCACGCGCGGCAGTTACATTGCCAAGCTGGATGCGGCTGTTCGGCAAGCCAGCGGTATCGATGATCACATCAAATCCTGCAATCGCCTGATTAATAATGACATTTCTCTGGCTGATAACGACGCTTGGGCCGGTGCCATTGACGTTAATCGAATTGCCGGCAGTGACCGTGCCGACAGTCATCGTTCCGCCAAAGTTGAAGTTGGCGTTGGTTCCAGCGGCAACCGTTCCAGCGTTGATGTTGCCAGCCGTGACGGTAACCGAACCCTGCGATGCGGTGGCCGTACCGACGTTGGCAGATGGGCCGCCGTTCACGAGTACCGCGCCGCGATCAGCGGTCAACGTAGTGGCCATGACGCCGGTTGCGCCGGTTAGCGTGAGATTGTCCTTCGCACGCGCCGTGCCGATCATCGCCTGCGTCGCAGCGGTCAGCGTGATGTTGCTGAGATCGCTACCATAGCCGCTGTTGCTGCCTGTCGTGAGAGCGTTAGTGATCGTAACCTTCCCGCTTCCAGTGACATCAATGTCATCGCCTGCGGTCAGGCTGGTCGCAGTAATCCCATTGGTGCCGCCAGTAAGGCGAATGTCACGATTGGCGGTGACAGTACCAAGTGTAATGCTGCTGTTCGCTAGGCCTTTGGTATCAATAAGTGCGTCGCGCGCGGCGGTCGTGGTGCCGATATCGATGATACGCGCGCTTGCAACGACATCGCTGCCTGTGCTTGTCAGTGTGTCAGCATCAATGCTGTCAGCCATCACCGAAAGCAGACCGCCAGCGGTTGCGGTGCCGCCAGTAAAACTGCCACCCGCCATGATCGTTGTAGCATCGCCTGAGGTTAGCGAGGTGAAGGCGGCACTGCCTGTGCCAGTTACAGTGATCATGCTCCCGGCATTGACCGTGCCAAGTGAAGCATTTCTGCTGAAGTTGACAGTGAATTCGTCGGCAGCAGTCGCGCTATCTGTTGTTACGGCATCAGCGTTAATCGTGATCGAACCAAGCGTTGCGGTTGATTGCATGATGTTTGCCGATGTACCGCCATTGATCAGGATATTGCCCTGGTCGGCAATCACCGTTCCAGCCATCGTGCCAGTAATCGTCGTAAGCGTGACATTGTCTCTCGCCTGCGCAGTGCCGATCATCGCCTGTGCCGCATTCAGCGTGATATTGCTCAGATCGCTTCCATATCCCCAATCACCATAACCTTCGTTACCAATCGGAGCAGGGCGCGTGACATCACCGTAACCATCATCGCCGTAACCGCCGTTGAACGAGCCATCGGTAATCGCTACGCCGATCTTGGCATTGCCGGTGATATCAATTTCAATATCATCGCCCGCCATCAGGCTTGTCGCGGTCAAGCCATTGGTTGCGCCGGTGAGCAAGATATCGCGACCGACGGTCACATCGCCAAGCGTGATGCGGCTGTTGGTTGGTTTGCCCGTATCGACGGTAAAGTCGAAGCGCGCACCTGCCGTGCCGACTGTGACATCACGTCCGCTCAGGAAAATGCTGGCGAAATTGCTGGTGACGCTGCCAAGGTTTATGATGTCGCTGCCAATGAAGACGTCACCATTTGCGCTAATGTTGTCGCCTGAAACTGTAGCGCCGCCGCTGATGCTGGTTGAACCGCCGCTTGTGATGTTGTCGAAGTTCACACCGTTGCTAGCTGTAAACTGGATCGAGCCGCCTGCGTCAGCACTACCGCCGGTAATGGCATCGCCCGCGTTGAGGCTGATGTCTCCGCCCGTCGAAAGATCGAGAAAGCTGATCGTCCCGCGCGTCGAATTGCCTGTGATCGGGCCTTGCGCAGCATCCGCCGTACCAAGCGACTGATCCTCGCTTGTGATGACGCTGATCGCGCCAGCGGCAATGAGCGATGTGCCCATAAAAGTTTCAGAATTAACGCTGAGGTTGCTCGCCGCATTAACCATTGCAATCGTGACAGCGTCGCCGTTGATGACAACATCGCTGCCTATGTCAGTGATGCCAAGTCCGCGCGTTCTGGCGAGCCCGGTAAGGTTGAAATCGCCGCTATCAACGCGGATATCATCGCCAGCATCAAGGTTGGCCGTGTTCACTGCGCCATTGCTTGTCAGCCGGATATCGCTGCCGTCAGCAGGTGCAGCAACAATCGCAAAGGCGGGCGCGTTAAAGGCCAAGCTGCGATCATCACGCGCTGTACCCGACGCTGTGATGTTACCAAGCGTGATACCGTTCGTCGCACTGACATCGAAATCATCGCCAGCAGTTGCCGACGTGATGTTGGCGGTGCCGCTTGCAATCAGGCGAATATCTTCGCCTGCTGCGAGTGTCGTGCCGCTAATATTCTGCGCATTGACGCCGAGCATGGTCGTCGCGTTGGCAGCGCCGAGCGTAACATCGCCGGTCGAGACGACGAAGATATTATCGGCGGTTGAAGTGACCAGAGACGCGTTGCCAGTGCTGTTGGCAACGATGTTGACCGTAGCAGTTGTACTGGTCGCATTGATTGTTCCGACCGCGTTGAGCGCTACGTTGCGGCCAGCGCTGGTCGCGCCAGCAACAATATTGCGAGCAGCGGTATAAAGCACATCGCGTGCGGCGCTGCCGGTTGCAACTGATACACCCGTAGCGTTGACCGAGAGATCGCGCCCTGACGTCGCGGTTGTGATTGTCGCATTCCCACCATTTGACGCGGTCACGGTCAAATTATTGCCGCTGCCTGATGTCAACGTAGTAGCGGTGATGCCATTCGCGCCGCTATTCAGCGTCAGTGCGCTGCCCGCATTGGCGCTGTTACCCGTGATAGCGCTTGATGCGGTAATCGAGGTGCTTGTGCCCGATGACAATATGCCAAATGCAACGGCTCCGCCATTGGCGTTAAGCGTCAGCGCTGTGCCTGCATTGGCATTGCCGCCGGTGATTGAAGTTCCCGCGACGAGAGATGTCGTCGTGCCTGACATTAACTGGGTAAAGCTGATATCTGTGCCCGCATTCGCCACAATGCGCGCGCCTGCTGTCGTGGTGCCAAGGTTGGCCGCCGCGTCAGTGATAACGATTACGTCGGTTCCGGCACCAAGCGTCATTGCTGTCAAATTGGCCGAGGTGTTGCGCAGATTGCGTCCTGCGCTTGCGGAGGTGATTGCCACATCGCCGCTGATCATTGCGTTAATATCGCGCGTCGCCGATGCGCTTCCGATTGTAGCGTTGCCCGTGCCGTTTAGAATCACGTCATTGCCCGCGACCAAGGTTCCGAGCAATGCGCTTGCGTCAAAGTTTATACCAATGTTGGTGGCAGCGTTGACGTTGGTTGCGTTAACGGAATCCGCGTTGATCGTCACCGCGCCAAGCGTCGCGGTCGTATTCATGAGCGTGGCTGATGTGCCGCCGTTGACAATGACGGCACCGCGATCAGCGGTGAGCGACGTTGTTGAAGTTACGCCATTCGTTGCGGTCAGCGTGAGATTGTCTTTGGCTCGGCCGGTTGCAACACTTACCGTGCTCGATGACGAAGTTACGCTCAGGTTGCTTGCGTCGCCGCCATAGCCGCTGTTGAAACTGCCGTCGGTGAGGGCGCTTGTGATCGATACCGAGCCACTGCCAACCACGTCAAGATCATCGCCTGCGGTCAGGCTAGTCGCGGTGATCCCGTTGGTGCCCCCAGTCAGGCGGATGTCACGCGCGGCGCTGGCAGTGCCAAGTGTGATGCTGCTGTTGGCCGCGCCTTGGGTATCGATTATCAAATCGAGACCCGCATTGGTATTGCCGAGCGACACAGCTCTGGCATTAACCAAAATATTGCCGGTAGTGGTTGTTGCTGCATTGCTCGACGCACTGTCGGCGGTGATCGCAATGCTGTTTCCTGCCAAAATGCTGTTGCCCGCGAGGCTGCCGCTGTTGAACCGGAAATTGCTAAACGCACTCACGGCGTTGAACGTGAATGCTGCAGGCGTTGTAATTTCGATATCACTGTCGCTGCCGAGCGAACCAAGCCCTGTCGTCAGAATTGTGCCCGTTGCACTTACCGCGCCAAGCGCATTGATGATGATGTCATCGCCTGCCGTCACATTGACGACTGACGCGCTGCCATTGCTGGTGAGTGAGAAATCACGGCCAGCGGTCGCATCGCCAACACTTACCGACGTTTGCCCGGTTAGGCTTATATCTTGGCCAGCAACCAATGTAGCAGAAGCGAGCGCGGCGATTGTTTGCGCGCTGATGGTGAGATCATTGGCCGCATCAAGTGTGCCAAGATTGATACTGCCATAGCCAGCCGTTGCATTGATATCGCTGCCATTGGCCGCAGTCGCGCCGAAGCTGATAGTGCCGTAACCGAAATTGACCGCGCGATCATCGGCACCTGCGGCGCTTGTTTTAATACCAGTAAGCGTAATATCGCCAGAAGTTGACAGCGCGGAGAAATCATCACCTGAACGTGCTGTTGTGACAGAGATATTACCGCTTGATGAGAGCGCAATATCCTCACTCGCAGCAATATTTGATGCGGTGATTGTGCCGTTTGAACGTATAGCGAGGGATGCCGCAGCGGAGATTTGTGGCATCATGGCGGCTGGTGGGCTGCCCAGCGTGACAGCCGTGGCCGAAAATGCGATGATGTTGCTGCGGGTCAGATTTTCCCCGATGAAGAAAGCACTGCCACCGGGCAGGAAGACGCGCCGATCATCAGCACCATTGCCCGTTGAAGTCGCGCCAAGCACTGTGATTGCGCCAGCGGCATTCAGGTCAATATCATCGCCCGCCGTGACTGTTGTGATGGTGCTGCTGCCGCTACTCGCGAAAGTGGCGTCTTCGCCTGCGACAAGCGTAGTCGCGCTTATGCTGCCGTCTGTCCGCAGGCCGAGCGTATCGCGTGCGTTCGCACTCGTTACCGAAATGCCAGTGACCGCGTTTGCCAGAATATTGCTGCGCGCGAATGTTTCGGCACCAAAGGCAATTATCTCAGAATCAAAGCTGGCGCGTCGATTATCCGCGCCTAGCCCGGATGTGGTTACGTTTCCAAGCGTAATGGAACCGCCAGTTGTGGTTACGTCAATATCGTCACCAGCCATGCCTGATGTAACTATGATATCTCCGGGTGAGCGCAGTGCGATATCTTCGCCTGCGATCAGGTCAGTGCCAGTAATGCTCGTCCCGCGCACGACGAGGCTTGATTGCGCATTCGCGTTGGCAATGCTTACGCCAGCGCCTGAGTCGATAATGATATCACTTGTGCCGGTGCTAGCGGTAATGCCCGTCGTCTGAGCAAGGCCAGTGATGTTGACAAGGCCGTTCGCACTGACTGCGATATCATCGCCCGCGACAAGATCGCCCGCACTGACGCCGCCAAGGGTTGACGTAATGGTAAGATCATTATCTGCACGTATACGACTGCCTGGCATGGCATTAAAATCATTGCCAGCGGTCAAGCTCGCGTTCCCAGCAAGGATCGTATTGGCGTTCGCCGAACGACCGCTGTGGTTCACGACTATTGTATTAAGCGCCTCAGCATTCAGGCTGTTGCTCACGAAAAGATTGCCCGTGCCCATCGCCGAAACCGCAATGCTTTCATCTGAAAGCAGCGTGATGGTGTTGTTGGCGAGTATGCCGCCCTGATCGACACCGAGGAAAATACCATTGTTGGGATTGAAACCAGACGTATTGCGGCCAAGTGTTCGGGCCGAAAGCGTCGAGAAGTTTGTCGCCGTCGTCTGACCGCCGTTAGCCGCAATGTTGATGCGTCCGGCGGCGGCACTCGTCGCTGCCTCGGGGTCATCAATTCGCGTTGAGAAACCGCTGGCCTCAAGATCAGCACTACCAAGATTTAGTACGCCTGCTGTTCCGTTCGCGGCGCGCTGCGAGCGAATGTCGATAATGCCGCCGCGTCCGCCTATCTCGGTTCCAGTGACAAGGCTGCTGCCGTTGGCTGTCACAATGGTCGACGGCGTGGACAGCGTCCCGCCAGTCGCGAAGATGTTGACCGTACCGCCCTGTGCTGTGCCAATTTGCGCCTCGCCATTGGCAGCAAGTTCAAGCGTTTGTGTCAGCAAGACAGTTGCGTTGTTGACGTTTACCGAGACAGTACCGCCTGTAGCCGTGCCATCGGGCATACCACCATTTGCCGCAGAGCCTGTGGGGCCAGTTTCATCACCCCCGCCGTCGCTACCCAAGATCATTGCGTTTGCCGACATTGTGACTATGCCGGAGGCTAGAGCCGCTCCGTTCGACACGCTGAGTACGGCGGTACCGCCGGTTGCATTGCCAGCATTTCCGCCATTTACGGCGCTTCCGCCAGATTGCGCATTTCCGCCAATGCCGCTCTGCGCAACGGCGACTACACCGGCAACGTTGATCGTCAAATTTGCAGTCGCGCCATCGGCGGTTATCCGCGAAGTACCGCCCAGGCTGTTGCCACCGTTACCGCCATTGCCGTCAAAACCATCTCCGCCACGGCCACCAAAGCTGTTTGCCGTCAATATCGCTATCGGGGAAGTGATAGCACCTGCGGTGTGCGTAAAGCTCGCCAAACCGTCGTTGAGTGCGTTGCCACCGTTGCCGCCAACAGCGCCGTTGCCGCCACTCCCGCCAACAGCCTCGGCTGCAATGGCAAGATTAGCGATATTAGTCGAAACTATATTGGTCAAAGGTGCGGATGCAGTGACGCTTGCCATTCCTGCGCTGCCGTTTCCGCCCGCGCCACCAGTGCCGATTGCGCCGTACCCGCTGTTGTTCGCGCTGCCGCCAGTCCCACCGGAACCACGCGTACTGAGCGCAATGTTTCCGAAATCGATATGGTTGTTGACGAGATTGAGCGTCGCCGTGCCGCCCAGTGCTGAACCGCCTGCACCGCCGCCAGCACTATTGCTTGCTCCGCCAAGCCCGCCAGATGCTTCTGAATTCACGGTAAGACCGACCGCAAAGCGAGGGGTGTTAGGCTGAATGTCCGCTCCAGCGAGCGTGAGTATAGAAGTGCCGCCAGTCGCGGCGCCACCAGCTCCACCCAAAGTGAGCTGACCAAGCCCGCCAGATCCGCCGCGCGCTGATGAATTTACTGAAGATGCCAGCGGGGTTGGTGCAGGATTGATCGGTAGCTTTATCAGGAACAACGTTGCCGCTTCAGAAGTGAGCACGTTTGCTTGGCCGCCCATCGCTGTGCCGCCTGCGCCGCCTAAAGCCCCTTCGCCGCCATTACCGCCGATTGCCGAGGACGATAAGACCAATCCAGCAGTGCGAACCACGCCGCTGCTGATATTGATCTCTGAAGTTCCAGCGATCGCAGCGCCGCCAGCGCCGCCAGCTTCAGCGCCGCCGTTGCCAAGTCCGCCGCGACCGCCGGTCGCATCGGTTGTCAAGCGGAAGGACTCGATAATTGAGTCGCCTCCATTGATGTTCACGCGTGCGCCGCCGCCCACGGCGCTGCCGCCAATGCCGCCGAAAATAGCTTCGCCGCCAAACGCATTTGCGTCGAGAACCAGAGGGCCGGAATGAAGTGAGCCCGAATTGATATTGACGAGTATGTTTCCGCCAATGGCATCGCCGGCAGACTCAAGGCCACGAGTTATCGCTGACGCGTCGATTCCAATTGTGCCCGTGCTGCGTATTCTGCCGCCGCTATTTGTTGTCAGCGAAACCGAGCCGCCAGTCGTATCTCCGCCGCTTACTGCATTTGCATCATAGTTCATTGCCGAAGCAAGAATGTCTCCGTTATTCGACACTATTGTCGAAATAATGCCGCCGCGCACTGCGCCGGATTGCACCCCGAGAGCCGATGCAGACTCTTCAGCAGATACGTTGGCGGAAATCAAGTCGCCAACAAGCAAGCTGCCATTGTTGGCGTTGATCGCAATGGTGCCGCCTTGTAGTGCGCCGTAACCTTCTGATCCGTTGGCGGATGCATTCAGTAACAAATCACCATTGATGTTGATCACCGTATCAGTCACATCAAATTGAATCGTGCCGCCAGTGCTTGATGACGGCGCTGCTTCGTTCGCAACGAAAGCAGCGCCTCGTTCTTTCTCAGGCCCGGTTTCCGTATCAGCCGATTGCACAGCACTTGCGCTAACGTTGGCCATAATCGTGCCGAGGCCAACCACGCCGCCACTCGCGACCAAAGACGCTGTTCCGCCGGTGGCCACACCGCCAAGATCACTCACGGCGCTGCTGTCAAAACTTATGTTGATCGGCGCAAAGGTTCCGCCGCCTAAAATTAGGTTTGTCGTCCCGCCTGTTGCATTTCCAGCAATAGGCATTTCATTTTCACCGAGTCCGGCAACACCGCGCGCGCCAGCGTCAATCACAAGGCCCGCCGCTGAAAGCTGCGATCCAGCCGCGCCGACTCTGACGGTCGCGCTGCCGCCAAATGCGTTTCTAGCGAACATTGCATCGGCGTCAGACGCCTTGACAGTCGCGCTGCCAGACACCATCACTCTGCCTAAGTCTGCCGCAAGCAATGAAACCGGGGTGCGGACTTCACCAACCCCTTGCGACGGGCCGCCGTCTATTATTAAATTGCCTGTAACTGAAATCAGCCCCGAGCTTCCACCATAGCCTGTTTCGCCAAGTGCGATTACGCGCGCTGCTGCGCCGTCGACAAAGTTATTTGATGAAACCGATAGGCCAGCGTTAAACATCGCACTGCTGGTCGCAACTGCCCTGACTTCGGCAAGTCGGTCAGCATTGAGCGCGACACTGTTACTAAACTGTATCGTTGTTCCTGCTGCTGGCGCAATTAGGGCATCGCCAGTCGCATTGGTCAGAAGCGATGCGTTGAAGATCGTCGCACCGTCGGCACCAATTGTGATGTTTGCGGTTGCCGTACCCGCAGCGAAATCGGTGAAGCTAGCGCCGTAGCCGCTGTCAGTCACATTACGGCCTGCCGACAGGATAACGGCGCCATTCCGCACACTTGCCGACGTTGCGGCTGAATAGCCAAGTGACCCTGAAATTAGCGTTGTGATCGCATCATTTTTGGGAACCGCTGCCACGTAAATCCGCTGCGGACTAGTATCGTTTGGCGCACGCGTCAGCTCTGTTGAGCCCGTATGCGTTACTGCCGCATTACTATCGGTTCCTTGAACAAAGCTGATGTCAAAAAGGTTGTTTTGGATCGTCACATCAACCGCCTCGGCGGCAATGTAACCAACTGAGCCATCGCTTCTTACGCTGCCCGACTGGACAACGCGCGGCGCGACGAGCGCAACATAGCTGCCTACGCCTTGTGCAAGGATTGAAGCGCCGTTGTTGATATCGACAGCCGTGCCCGCAGCGGCTCCACTGAAACTGAATGAATTGCTGCCCGCACCAAACCCGATATCTGCGGCTGAAAGCACCAAGCTGCCAACATCAAATACTGCGCTTGAACTCGCAATAATCCCACCGGGACTGTAGAACAATATTGTGCCGCCGGGGGTTGATCCACCGATTGCATTTACAATCCTAGATTGAACGGTGCCGTCAAAGCGGATCGCACGAGTCGAGTCTGTTGGTATGATGCGATTGAGGATGGTGAAGTTGCTTACACCAGAGTTTGGATCATTTTGAAAAAGCCCAGTTCGTCCGCTTGGTAGGAAGGTAATTGGGCCGCCGCCATTTGCGGTGTCAAAGGGCGTAAAGTTGATAACCGTTTGCGGGGTGGCGACGGTGATTATGTCCAATGTCGGTGTTTGTACGATCGTTGCGATACCGCTGGCAACGGTTCCGATGCCCTGAAACGCCGCATCAGCGCCTGTAAGCGGAGGAGGGCCGGGTGTTGCAGCTTGCACTGCTCCAGCCGAAATCATTGAGGTCGCCATGGCACAGCTTGCCAACAGCCGAAGCTGAAGACCTTTTGCCTGCGTATGAGTTCGCGTTACGATGGCCAACATAATCTATGCCCTTCAATGCACGAGCGATTTCGCTTTACTGCTGTTTCCACGGTATCAGTCTAATGGTAAGGTTTGCTAGGATGCGCACGTCACCGCGCTTGGTTTGTAAACCCGCGCGTTTGAGTGGAACCGCTGCACCAAGATCAAGGTTGATCCTCTGGCCGTAGCCAAGGCGAACCCCGCCTCCAGCCGAATAAAGTTTTTGCGGGTTGAGTGCGCGCAAGTCGGAATCACGATTCCAGACGACAGCGGCATCGCCAAACACATAGCCTTGCACCGCAACACTCTTCGTCGTTTTGGCGATTAGACTGCCAACCTTGATTTCGCCCGCCGCAGCGATGCCGCGATCACCGCTTAAGATTCCAGGATCATAGCCGCGACCAACGGTGTAGTTGCCCGTTGAGAACTCTTCAAAGCTCAAGAGCGCCTTCTTGGCGTATTGGACACGCGGAGCCAAACTAAAAGCAAGGTTCTTAACTGGGCGAATTTCGCCGTAGCCCGATGCGCGAACTACAAATGCGGTCGCGTCGCCCTCAGCGCGACTTGGGCAGCGAACAAGTGTGCCGCATGACAGGCTTGATCCAAGCGCGCCAATGCCGTGACGTAACTCAAAAGATCCCGCTACACGCCAGCGCGGTTCAGCACTGCTATACCCGCTCGACCCAGTCAGGCTGTTGCTGTCAATCGCATCGGCATCAAATTTTCCGTAAATCACGCGCAATTTGTCGTTTGTGATGAGCGAACCAGCGACGCGGGCGCGTTGATCAATAATGTCCAAACCGCCGCTAAAATTCACGTTGTTGGCTTGGCTGCGCAACACGGGATAGCGTGCCGAAAGCGAGCCAATTAGGGTCTTGGATGTCAATCTGCTGCCCGCACCGATTGTCGGTTTGGTGACGGCATAAGTGAGGCCACCGCCGAGCGTCAAACCCTGAGGACCTACCCTGATTTCCTCGCCCAATTGCCCGACCAACTGTTCTTTAAAATCAGCAGTTGAGAAGAACCCAAGTGTCGTCTGGTCGCCCAGACCGAGGAGTCCGTTTAGCCTAACTTGCGAAATACCGCCGAACCGGCCCACTGCTTTTGATCCGTAATTCTGCACATTCACGTCAACTTCAACAGGCGTGTAGCTCACTTGAACATCACCGATGACCTCGCCCGGATTGGTGCCCGCTGGTCGCAGCGTAAGACGGACGTCATAGCCTGGAATGTCGCGCGCAAGCAAAAGGTAACGCTCGGCGTCGATAACATTGAATATCGGCTGATTTTTGATCGAATCGAGGTAGCCTGAAATCAGCCCGCCTGTTTTGCCAATATTGCCGCGCACCTGGAAATTGACGAGCTTGGCAAGCAGTACATCAAATTTTACACTACCGCTGTCGATCCTTTGTGGCGGAATCTGCACCGCAGCGAGATAGCCCTTGCCGCGCAATATCGTCGCCGCTTCGTCGCGAATGATGCAGACAGTCGCAATTGGTATCGTCTGCCCAATATAGCGCGCAAATGATGGGCGTAATATTTCAGCGTTGATCCCGCGCAAATCACCGAAATCAACGTTAGAAAGAGAGACGGTTATGTCTTTGAAGTTTTCGCTGTCGAGCGCGCAGGGCGCACGCTCAATCTTCGTTTCATCACTGACGCGCTGACCACTATCTTTTGCAATCGGTGCAATTGGTGCTCGGTCAATTTCTTCCCGCGTTGGGGTTGGTGGCGAAGATGGCGGCGCTGTTTGCGCTGAAAGCATCGTTGGCAAGCCGGCTACCGAAACCAAAGTGCTGGTAAGTGCGGCAAGCTTAAAATTCACAATCGTCCCCCCTTTTTGGAGTTTCAGCCAAGTGCGCGGGCTAAAAACCAATACAATAACGCTTGGCCTGTCACTTAAGACAAAAACCAAGCACATTGTTGTATTTACAGCTATTTTACCGTCGACCGGAGGAACTTTGGACGCTGCCTTATCTAGCAGCTATCTATTAAATAAATTAGCACGCTATTTTGTTAATTATCCCGCCGATTTGTCTTCATCGGCTTGCGGCGAAATTGTTTCAACAAGCAAATCAAGCTGAGCGTTGCAGCCTGAGCGGACAAATCCCGAAATTGTGCTCTCGATACCTTGGGGGTTTGGCCCCATCGTTGCAAAACGAAGCATTACAGGATTCGCCGAACCATCACGCGATACTTTGTATTGCGCACCATCATTAATGGGAAGCTCAGCCGTTGGCCATGCTTTTATTGATTGCATAGGACGCAACGCAACTGGCATTGATTTACCATCACTCATGCGAGTAATGGTAACGCTGCCGCCCTGCTCACTGGTTGGTGTCCAGAACGAAACCGCGTTGATATCAGCAACGCATACCGTTGCCGATTTGGTTGTATCAACCAACCATACATTGGTTGGACGAACTGGTGCTTCACTGACTGCACCACGAACCGCACCTGTTCTGACCTGTCGTGTACCGGTATTTTTCAAAACAGTGGCAATGTTCGAACTCGTCTGGGTGTTGGCTGTGGTCGAGAATGTACCTGGTCCTCTCAGTACGCGCGTGCCTTGACCGTCAAGCAAAGTCACAATGTCACCCGCTTTGAGTGTGACGGTACTATTATCGGCAATTGCTTTACCAGGGGAAAAGGCCTTTGCAGAAGGGCCTGAAGATTTGACGACGATTGCTTTTGCACTCGCTACTGCAACGTCCGCACTGAGCAGGGCTAGGGCAGCTGCACTACACGCTAGGGTTTTATTAGTCCAAGACAAAGTAGCCTCCTTTTTCTTGATGCGCTAACCTGTAAACAAAGTTTGCTAGCGCAAAGTCTTCAGGATGGCTAGCCGATTCATCGTTAAGTGCTGTGATGGCGGACACATCACCCTGAATTGCACCTCTTGCAAGTTTTGCAAACCTTTGCCGTTGCGATGAGTCCATATTTGGGACAGGTTCAAACACCTCAAGCGGTGTTGATCGTCCGCGCAACACGATTCGTCCTAGTGGGCGGAACCAATCGACTCCAGCCAATTCAACCGCCTCTTGGCTTGCCAGCACCTTTGATTTTGTCTGCTTATTGGCAGCCTCAAGGCGCGCGGCGGTATTCATACTATCACCAAGCGCAGTATATTGAAAACGCCCTTCACCGCCAAAATTTCCGACAATTGCTTCGCCAAAATGGAAGCCAACGCGCGTGACACCAATTTTCGGCACACCGACTGGAACTGTTTTGCGAAATTCTTCACCAGCCTCGTACAAGGCCCACGCGCATTTCGCCGCACGCTCACCGTCGTCGGGGCGGCTGATTGGTGCGCCCCAGAAAGCGACGATGGCATCACCGATAAACTTATCAATTGTACCACCGTATTGAAGCACTACGTTGCTCAGCATATCGAGATAGCGGTTGAGCAGGGTTGCAACCATCTCAGGTTCAATCGCATGTGAGAGTTTGGTAAAACCTTCAAGGTCAGTAAATACCACGAAAATCTCACGTTTTTCGCCGTGGAGCGTTAAACTGTCAGGATTGCGAAGAATCTCTGCTGCAATTGCAGGGGGGAGAAATTTGCCGAGCGCGCCTTGGGCAAATTTACGCTGTTCGGCACCCACTGCTCGGGCCGCAGCACCGACCACAGTAAAGGCAAGCAGCCATCCGAGCACCCACCCAACCGACGGTAGCGAATTAGTGTCAATCTGAATGGTCTGTAGATAAAATGGCATTGCAATCATTGTGCCGATTTGCGCGGTGATCAATAGTGCGACGATTATCGCACTGACGTTGAATGTCGCAGTAATTGCGGCGGCAACTACCGCAATCACTACAGAAGCCCAAATCAGCCAGTTTGGCACTGGCACGGGGACACGTCCGTCAAGCTGCTGAGCAAGCATGTGCGCAAAAATTTCCACCCCCCAAATTTCTTTACCAGCAAGAGCGGTTTCAAAAAGATCAATGTCCTGAATATGCCCACCGATTAGCACATACTTACCTGCGATCTGTTGTCGGAAGAGTTCTGTTGCTTCTGGGCTTTCAAATAGAGTATCCTCGGCAATCGTATCTATCGGGATCGATCCGAATACTGGGCGCTCGACGAACGCTGGCGAGACATATTGGATCGCGCCCTCATAATTTTTG
>JAYUIX010000107.1:0-24967 GCA_043765635.1 Sphingomonadales bacterium | reverse complement strand
GCGGCGGCGGCGCGGGGCTGGCGCTGGTGCAAAGCTGGGCGCGCAGCATGTCCCACAGTCGCGCCGATGGACGAAACACATTGACGCTGGTAATCGCTGCATATGGCTGAATATGTTTTTGATCACCCACCGCCCGGCGCAGCACCGGATTGGACAATCCCGCAGGATTGGGGACGCTTTACCCAAGCCGAGCATGACATGTGGGATCAGCTGTTCGCGCGTCAATCGGCGATGCTTCCGGGACGGGCGGCAAGCGCATTCCTGAAAGGGATCAAGGTTCTAAAGCTTACTAAGCCGGGCATTCCCGATTATGCCGAACTCAACGAACGATTGATGGCGGCAACCGGCTGGCAAGTCGTCGCGGTGCCGGGGCTTGTGCCTGATGAGGTGTTCTTCGATCATCTTGCCAACCGCCGCTTTGTCGCGGGCAATTTCATTCGGCGGCCCGATCAGTTGGACTATCTTCAAGAGCCTGACGTGTTCCATGATGTCTTCGGCCATGTTCCGATGCTCGCCGACCCAGTGTTTGGCGACTATATGCAGGCTTATGGGCGCGGCGGACTGCGCTCGCTTGGCTTTGGTGCGCTGAACAAACTGGCGCGGCTCTATTGGTACACGGTCGAGTTTGGCCTGATCCAGGAGGCCGAGGGCTTGCGCATTTACGGTGCCGGGATTGCCTCAAGTTACGGCGAGAGCATCTTCGCGCTTGATGATCCAAGCCCCAACCGGATTGGTTTTGACCTCACCCGCGTGATGCGCACCGAATACCGGATTGATGATTATCAGCAGAATTATTTCGTGATCCCGTCGCTTGATCATCTGCTCAAGGTGACGCTCGAAACTGATTTCGCCCCGCTTTATGACGCGCTCGAAAGGCTGCCTAATATTGCCATTGGCGATATCGTTGAGGGTGACGAGGTAATTACACGCGGCACGCAGGATTATGCGCGCGGCAAAATCGCCGCCTGATCGCTCACCAAGTTCCGAAGTCGCCTGGTGGTTGGCTTGTCCGCCCGCTTGTCCGCACCGGGCGCTTCCAGCCGACTTTGGCACGCTTCACGAAACGTAGGCAGGGCCAGTCGCCGTCTCCGATGCGTTCAGCAAGCCTGAAACCGTAGCCACGATAGGCTTTGGCCACCGCATCAATCTGGGTGCCGAGCAATCCTGCGAGGATTAGCGTGCCGCCAGCGCGTGCAATCGCGGCAAAGGCGGGGGCCAGCTCAATCAGCGGCCCGGCAAGGATGTTCGCGGTGATCAGATCATAAGGCGCGCGGCGCTGGATCATTTCATGATCAGTCCCACTTGCCGCACAGAGCGCTACGCATCCCGGATGCTGGCCAAGCGACACGCCGTTTACGCGCGCATTATCAGCCGCAACATCAACGCTGACCGGATCAATATCCGAAGCCGTCACATAAGCACGGGGCCACAAATGACTGGCGGCAAAGGCGAGCAGCCCTGTACCCGTTCCAATATCAACAATATGATCAAAGCGCTGGCCGCGCGTTTTGAGCGCGTCAAGCATCCGAAGGCATCCAGTCGTCGTTGCATGTCCGCCAGTGCCAAAGGCAAGGCTTGCGTCGATAATGAAACGCTTTGCCCCGTCGGGCGGCGGCGCGCTGCTGGTTGAGGTTTGGACATAAAAGCGCCCGGCGCGGACGGGCTCAAGCCCTGCCTGGCTTACCGTTACCCAATCCTCATCGGGCAGTTTTTCTATGAGCGGACGTGCATGCTTTGCACTTGGCAGCAGCGACTGGATGAAGGCCACGCTCGCATCATCGGGCCGTCCTTCAAAATAGGCATCAAGCTGCCACAGATCGGGCTTATGCTCATCAGGTTCGCGCGTGATGATTACCGGCGTTGAGTTGATAGTCGCGAATTCGGGGATATCGCCGTTGATCGCCTCGGCTTCTGCGCGGGTGCAGGGCAGCGTCAGTTTCCAGTTTCCCTCGTTATCATCAACAGGGAGAGCGGCCGGGCTCGCTTTACGCCGCGTCGAGGTTTTAACGTACATAACTTGCGCCGTTCACATCGATGACTGCACCAGTCATTGAGGGCGGTGCCCGAAGTGCACAGAAAACGGCAACTTCGGCGACTTCGTCTGCCTCGGCAACGCGGCCAAGCGGGATATCGGCGAGCAGTTTATCGCCGCCCCGGCTCGCGACATAATCCTCTGCCATGCCCGTCATCGTGAAGCCGGGGCAAATCGCAAAGGCATAAATCGATTGTGCGGCATAAGCCCGCGCAATCGTTTTAGTCACGCCAAGCATCCCAGCCTTTGATGCGGCATAGTGCCAGTGTGCCGGGCTGTCGCCCCGGTGCGCTGCACGGCTGGCGATGTTGACGATACGGCCGTCACGCCCTTTTTCCTGTCCGCGCGCTTGCCAATAACGCACCGCGTGGCGCATCAATTCTGTCGAGGCAGTGAGATTGATCTGCATCGTCCGCGCCCAATTGGCCGCCCATTCGTCGTCAGTACCATCAAGCGGATTTGCCTCAAACACCCCGGCATTGTTGATCAGCACATCAATTCTGCCGCCAAGCCGTTCAAGCGCGCCGTTCCAGAGCCGTGCGGGCGTCGCCGGATCGCTGAGATCACCGTCGGAACTGCTCAGGCCGATCAGTTTGACGCCTTCATTTTCCAATTGTTTTGCAATCGCCGCGCCAATTCCGCGCGCCGCGCCCGTGAGTAAGATATGTTTTGTCATGACCCTGCTTAGCGCGGGTGTGCAAAAGGCGCTAGACCAACGGCGTGTCTCGGTTTAGATCAAATATCTGGGCGTTGACCGCACGGGGCTGTTGCCCGGAGCCGTCCTTAAGTTCATGGTCGCACAATATTAAACTCTTTTAGGGGCTTTCATGGCACGAAATACTGCGCGACCGCTTTCGCCACACCTTGGCATTTGGAAACCGGGCATTCACATGACGGTTTCGATTATGAACCGGGCGATGGGGGCCGGGCTTGCCACGATTGGCGCACTTGCGCTGGTCTGGTGGCTGGTCGCGGCGTCCAGCGGCGCGAAGGCTTATGCGACATTCATCGGCATCGCGACGGGCTGGATTGGCTATGTGGTATTGATCGGGCTTACTTTTGCGTTTTTCTTCCACATGGCGTCGGGTATCCGCCATTTCGTGATGGATTTGGGTGCGGGTTTTGAACTGAAAACCAACCGGACATGGGCTTGGGCCACTTTGATTGCCGCTGTGATGCTCACAGGCCTCACGTGGCTGATCATTTTGAACAAGGGGCTTTGACCATGGGCAGCGGAACAGGATTAGGCCGGGTTCGCGGGCTTGGCTCGGCAAGGCAGGGCTCACATCATTGGTGGCTGCAACGCGTAACTGCGATTGGCAACCTGATACTTGTCCTGTGGTTCATAATCTCGCTGTTGCGGCTACCGTCTATGGATCATGCAGTGGTTATCAAATGGCTGTCTTCGCCGCTCGCGGCGGTGCCGATGGCGCTTTTTGTCGTCAACGTCTTCTGGCATTTCCGGATTGGAATGCAGGTGATCATTGAGGATTATGTTCACGGAGGGATGCGCGTGATTACGCTTGGTGCGCTCCATATCTGGACGTTTGCAGCGGGCGGCTTTGCACTGTTCGCCATATTCAAAATCGCATTTACAGGGGCACCGGCATAATGCCAGATAGTTATAAGATCATCGACCATAATTATGATGCCGTCGTTGTCGGCGCGGGTGGCTCTGGCCTGCGCGCGACAATGGGCAGTGCTGAGGCTGGCCTCAAAACCGCTTGCATCACCAAGGTCTTCCCAACGCGCAGTCATACAGTGGCCGCACAAGGCGGCATCGCGGCGAGCCTTGGCAATAATTCGCCCGATCACTGGACTTGGCATATGTTTGATACCGTCAAGGGTTCGGACTGGCTCGGCGACCAAGATGCGATTGAATATATGGTGCGTGAGGCACCAGCCGCCGTTTATGAGCTTGAACATGCGGGCGTGCCGTTCTCGCGCAACGCAGACGGGACGATTTATCAGCGCCCGTTTGGCGGGCACATGCAAAATATGGGGGAAGGCCCGCCAGTGCAGCGCACGGCGGCAGCGGCTGACCGTACCGGACACGCGATCCTCCACGCGCTTTACCAGCAAAGCCTGCGTTATGACGCGGACTTTTTCATTGAATATTTCGCGCTTGATCTGATCATGGAAGACGGTGCCTGCCGGGGCGTGATCGCGATGTGCATGGACGATGGCAGCATCCACCGGTTCCGCAGTCATTCAGTTGTGCTGGCGACCGGCGGTTATGGCCGTGCCTATTTCACCGCAACTTCGGCGCACACCTGCACTGGCGATGGCGGCGGCATGGTGCTGCGTGCGGGGCTTCCCTTGCAGGATATGGAATTTGTTCAGTTCCACCCGACGGGCATTTTCGGTGCGGGCGTTTTGATCACTGAAGGCGCGCGCGGTGAGGGCGGTTACCTGACCAACAGCGAGGGTGAGCGCTTCATGGAGCGTTATGCCCCATCAGCCAAAGATTTGGCGAGCCGCGATGTCGTCAGCCGCTCAATGGCGCTCGAAATGCGCGAAGGGCGCGGCGTTGGCCCCAACAAGGATCACATCTACCTCCACCTTGATCATATCGATGCCAAGGTGCTTGCCGAACGGCTTCCCGGCATCACTGAAAGTGGCAAAGTTTTTGCGGGCGTTGATCTGACGCGTCAGCCGCTGCCCGTGTGCCCGACGGTGCATTATAATATGGGCGGCATCCCCTGCAATTATCACGGCCAGGTCGTCACCAAAAAGGACGGCAACGACGATAGCGTCGTTCCCGGCCTTTATGCCGTGGGCGAAGCGGCGTGCGTTTCGGTGCACGGCGCAAACCGGCTTGGGTCAAATTCGTTGATCGATCTCGTGGTGTTTGGCCGTGCGACGGGGTTGCATTTGAAGGCAACGCTGACGCCGGGTGCCGCGCACAAGCCGCTGCCCAAGGATTCGGCTGACTTGGCGCTTGCCCGCGTTGACCGTTTCCGCAATGCTAAGGGCGGTTCGCCGACCGCAGAAATCCGCCTTGATATGCAGCGGACGATGCAAAAGCATTGCGCCGTCTTCCGCGATACTGCGCTGCTTTCCGAAGGCGTTGATTTGATGCGCAAGGTCAACAAACGGCTTGAGGATGTTTCAGTTACCGATCGCAGCATGATCTGGAACACTGACCTGATCGAAACGCTTGAGCTTGACAACATGATGAGCCAAGCCGTCTGCACCATCGAAAGTGCCGCCAACCGCAAGGAGTCACGCGGCGCTCACGCTCACGAAGATTTCCCCAACCGCGACGACGCCAACTGGATGAAACACACTGCAAGCTGGTTCGAAGGCTGGGGCGGATCAGGCGGCAAAGTCACCCTCGATTACCGCGCCGTCCATGACTACACGCTCACCGATGAAGCGGAATATGTGAAGCCAAAGGCACGGGTTTATTGAGGTGTGATTGCATAAACAATATCGATTTTTCAGATGGAAGTCAGTATGAACAATTTATGGAAACAACACTATGAGTGCGAAATTGGGAGCTGGCCAATTAGATTGGAAATACACTCTCTTGGTGGGTTCAGAGTTTGGACGACACAAGCTGAGGATGATGGCGGTATAGCAAGTATTGATGATTTCAGCGTTACAACAGTTGTTGCACCTACTTCAGAAGGTAGAAAAGTTAAATTTGAGGGCGATACAATCGCTAAACTTAAACAAGATCTTGAAAAATACTCACAATTTGATATTCAACAAATTCATGAAATAGTAAGTCATTTTCCTAATGAAGACGACGGCGTAGCTTAATCGGTAGAAATTTTCTCACGCCAAGAACGCCAAGCCGCCAAGAGATAGTGTTTTTTTTGACCGTTCGGTCCCCGCTCGGATAATGTTTTAATACTTTTCTTCTTGGCGGCTTGGCGTCCTTGGCGTGAGACATAAAAATGCTTAAAACACACACCAACGACAATAATGGATCGCCAAAACAATGCCCGACATTGACGCTCTTGCAAAGATCGCGGTTGATTGCGGGTACAAGCTTCATGAAGGCATTGGCCCCGGATTGCTTGAATCGGTCTATGAAGCGCTCCTTGCAGAAAGCCTCAAACGCCGTGGGCTAAATGTCGCCCGACAAGTGCCAATCGCAATCGCCTATGATGGCATGACACTAAACGAAGGTTTCCGCGCTGATTTGATGGTTGAAGGTAAATTGATTATCGAACTCAAATCAGTTGAGCATATGATGCCAGTCCATTCCAAACAGCTTTTGACGTATTTGCGCTTGGCCAAACTACCTGTTGGCTTGCTCATGAATTTTGGTGCCGCAACTTTCAAGGAAGGCATAAAACGGATCGCCAACAATCATGTTGAGTAATTGAAATCCTCACTCTCCAAACATCTCCCCCATTACCATCAGCACCTTGCTCAAAGTCCCGCGATCTACCCGGCCCATCCGCTTGACCAGTCGCACCTTATCTAGCGTGCGGATTTGATCGAGGACAATCAGTCCGTCTTTGCCTTTGAAACGGACGGCGACGCGGAATGGGGCGGGGCGGCTGCCGGTTGTCATCGGGGCAACGATGGCGGTGCGGAGGTGGGCGTTGAGTTCGTCGGGTGAGATGATCAGGCACGGGCGGGTCTTCTGAATTTCGCTGCCGACCGTTGGATCAAGTGCGATCAGCCATACTTCGCCGCGACGCGGGCGCGGTCTTACCACGTCCACTCGTCGTCGAAGTTGTTCGGCATATCGAGCCAGTCCTGCTCCTCTTCTGTTAGCGGCAGCGCACCGATTGCCGCTGCCGCTTCAGCCCAGCCTTCGCGGGGTACGTGCTTTACTGGCGTGACGATGACCCGGCCATCATTGAGTTCCAGATCAAGCTTTGCACCACTCGACAGGCCAAGGGCAGTCAGAATCGGTTTGGGAAGGATTATCCCTGTTGAATTGCCCATTTTTCGCAATGCTGTGTGCATCAGATTACTCCATAAATTTTGTTTGTATCACAAGTGCGTTGTTAGTACAATGTTGTAACTTTAAATGATATCGTCGCCACCCCCTCCACTCCTTCCACCAAATTTATCCAAATAGAATGTTAAGCATTGGCTGCTAATCAGGGGCGTGTATTGTTCAGGGGTGGGTGTTGTCTGTGTTCGCTAACCATTTGCCGGAATTTTCTGTGCCGCCGGGCGAATCGCATTTGCTGCGGTCGCAGGTGGCGGCGTATAAGAAGCAGATCCCGCTGATGTATCTGATCGTTGACGCCAATGTGCTCGCGCTCAGCTTCACCCATTTTCTGACAGCGCCTTACTGGCTCACGCTGCTCATCCCTGCCTTTCTTGTCATCGCAAGCCTGTTTCGGATGATCGGTTGGTGGCGGATGCGCAATGATCAGATTACCAACGCATATGCGGCACGGGTACTGCGTTCAACCAACATATTTGCGGTGATTCTTGGATGCAGCTTTGTGTCGTGGGCTTTGGCGCTTTATCCATACGGCGATATATTTGCGCAGATGCACGTCGTGTTTTTCATCGGCATCACCTTTGTCGCCTGTGCGTTCTGCCTGATGCATGTGCGCACCGCGGCGTATCTGTTGATGCTTGTAGTGCTATTGCCCTTCACTGCCTTTTTTGGATCAAGCGGCAATCCGGTGCTCATTGCGATTACGCTCAATCTGATCGCGGTATCGCTTGCGATCAGCGTGATTTTGCAAAGCTATTACCGCGATTTTATTGCGCTTAATAAATCCCGGTCAGAGCTTCAGCGGCTCCATGACGAGGTTGTCCATCTCGCCGATTCGGACAGCCTGACCCAACTTGCCAATCGCCGTCGATTCTTTTCCGAACTCAATCGGCGTTTGACGCAAGCCGTGCCGATCCGTCAGCGGGTGACGATTGGCGTACTTGATCTTGACGGATTCAAGGGTGTCAACGATGCCTACGGCCACCGCGCGGGTGATCAGGTGTTGATTGAGGTTGGCCGCCGCCTGCGCGCACTGGCCAAAGATTTTGCGTGCATTGCGCGGCTTGGCGGTGATGAATTCGGCGTCATTATCAGTGGCGAACGCAGCGATGCTGAACTTCGCATCATTGGCCTGACGATATGCATGGCGCTGCGTGAGCCTTATAATATCATCGAAACGCAAGTGCAGCTCGGGGCTTCTGTTGGCTTTGCCAGCGCGCCGGGTGCCGCCGATACAAGTGAAAAACTTTATGAATGCGCTGATTATGCGCTATATTATGCAAAGAACGATGCGCGCGGCACCGCGATCCTTTTCACCGCTGATCATGAAGGCGAAATTCGCGAACTCAGCCTTGTTGATCAGACACTTCGCCACATCAATCCGCGCGATGAACTAAGCCTTGCGTTCCAGCCGATTGTTGACGTCGAGACCGGGCGGATCGCCGCATGTGAGGCGCTCGCCCGCTGGCAAAACCCTCAGCTTGGCTGTGTTGAGCCAACGCGCTTCATTCGCGCGGCGGAACGTTCGGGAATGATTGGGCCGCTGACTGATCTCTTGCTTGAAAAGGCGCTGGTCAGCACGATTGACTGGCCGTCGGACATGCGACTGTCATTTAATCTTTCGACCTATGACGTAACATCGGCTGACTCGGCTGAGCGGATCGTCAACATCATTCATGCGTCACGTGTTGATCCCGCGCGGATTGACTTTGAAGTGACCGAAACCGCGCTGATGCAGGATTTTGATCGCGCGCGTGCCTCGCTTGAATATTTCAAGAATTTCGGGGTGCAGATTTCGCTTGATGATTTTGGCAGCGGCTATTCAAGCCTGAGCTATATTCACAAGCTGCCAATCGACAAGATCAAGATTGACCGCAGTTTTGTGATTGATATCGAACGCGGCGGCAATGGCTCCGAAATCATCACGACGATCATTGCGCTATGCCATTCGCTCAAGCTTGAATGCGTTGTCGAAGGCATTGAAACACCAGGTCAGGTTGAAATCCTGCGCCGCCTTGGCTGCCGATTTATGCAGGGCTATCATTTCGCAAGACCGATGACGGCGGAAAAACTGCGGCATCATATTAGTGATAACAATCGCGTGAAGCGGATCGCCGCCTAAGAATTTTATGCTCTCCTCTTCTTGGCGGCTTGGCGGCCTTGGCGTGAGACAAATCTTCGGCCTGCTAGGAGCGGTGAGATTAGATTGGTTCACGCCAAGGCCGCCAAGCCGCCAAGAGAGGGTACCTGTAACAAGCGTAGCGACCCAATTCCTCTCTTTCTTTGTGTCTTTGTGTCTTCGTGTGAGTCAACCAAGCCAGCCGCGCGCGGTGAGGTTGCAGTGTTTCACACGAAGACGCGAAGGCCACGAAGAGGATGCGTTCTCCAACATCCCGCCGTCATTTGTACGAAAGGCGGGAATGACGGTTTTTTTGAGGTGCTTCTAAATTACAGCAACAAGGGTTAGAGACGCTGCGTGATCGAAACCGCAGTCCTTGTTGAACCTAGCTGGCCAGAAGGTGCAGACTGGTCTGCCCTTGCTGCCAAAGCGGTTGATGCTGCCATTGCCCATACACCTCATGGCGGTCTTGGCGGCAGCGATGCCAGTATTGAGGTGTCAGTCAAATTTACGAGTGACGCTGAGGTTCAGGCGCTAAACCGCGATTATCGCGGCAAGGACAGGCCAACCAATGTCCTTTCTTTTCCGATGCTGGCTCCTGATTTGATCGGCATGGTCGCCAATACTGATGATGGTGAGGTTTTGCTCGGCGATATCGTCCTTGCTTACGGTGTCTGCTCGGCTGAGGCAGCCGAACGCGAAATCACCGTTGCCGCGCACGCGACACATCTCATTGTCCACGGGACGCTTCATCTGCTAGGCTATGATCATGTTGATGATGCCGAAGCGAATGCCATGGAAGCGCTTGAACAGTGTGTTATGGCTGCGCTAGGCCTTCACAACCCGTATGAAGCGATAGAGGACTAATCTTTTTCAATGCCTGAAGATAGCAGTAGTAACAGCGGCGGCCGAATATGGCAGGGGCTTCGCGGGCTTTTATTTGGAGAGCGCGATGCCTCGCTCCGCGACCAGATTGAAGACGCGATTGATGATCATGAGGAGGACGGCCCCTCCGAAAAAAAAGGGGATTTGTCGGGCGTCGAGCGGCAGATGCTGCGCAACCTCCTTCATTTTGGCGAACGGACGGCGGGCGATGTTGCCGTCCCCCGTAGTGATATCATCGCGGTGCCCGAAACCATCGGTTTTGCCGAACTGGTGCACGCGCTCGCTGACGCTGAGCATAGCCGCCTGCCAGTCTACCGCGACAGTCTTGATACCGTTATCGGCATGATCCACATCAAGGATGTGTTCCGCATTCTCGCAAGCGGCGAAGCTCCCCCTGCAACAATCGCCGATATGATTCGCCAGCCGCGTTATGTGCCGCAATCAATGGGTGTGCTCGATCTGCTTGCTGACATGCGCGCAAGCCAGACGCATTTGGCCATCGTGCTTGATGAATATTCGGGGACTGACGGGCTGATCACTATCGAAGATTTGGTTGAGGAAATCGTCGGCGATATCGAGGATGAGCATGACGATGCACCAGCGCCGCTGCTGATCAGCCTTGAAGGCGGGATGTGGGATGCTGACGCGCGCGCTGAGCTTGAGGATGTCGCAGAACTGATTGACCCTCGCCTTGCTGAAGTGGACGGCGATGTTGATACGCTTGGCGGTCTTGCCTTCGTTCTTGCAGGCCATGTGCCGCAAGTTGGTGAAATCGTCATTCATGAAAGCGGCTGGCGGATCGAAGTGACCGAGGGTGACGCACGGCGCGCGGTGCGGCTGCGCTTGCACCCAGCGGCGGGCGATGCCATTATGGCGGATGTCTGATAAGCCCCACATCATCATTTGAACATCTGGAACCATTATGAGTAAGCGCGTGCATTTTCGCAATTTCGTCATCATCCTGCTCGTCGCGGCGGGTGCTGGATATTGGTATCTATCGACGCCCGATAAGGCGACGGTTGAATTCTCCAAACTCACTGGCCCCGGCCCTGAACTGGTTGGCCAGCGGCCCGAAGCGTTTCCAACAATCAAGATTGCAGAAATTATCGGCTGGAAAGGCGGGGCTGCGCCTACCACCGCTCCAGGGCTGAAAGTCAATGCGTTCGCAGGCGATCTCGATCATCCGCGTTGGCTGTATCTGCTCCCCAACGGCGATGTCCTTGTTGCCGAAAGCTCAGCGCCAGAGCGCCCGATTAGCGGCGTTCAGGATTGGGTAGCGCGCAACCTGATCATGAAGGCGGGCGGCGCAAACCCATCGGCGGATCGGATTACGCTGCTGCGCGATACTAATGCTGACGGTGTTGCCGATCAGCGTTCGGTGCTGCTCACGGGCCTCAAATCGCCGTTCGGGATGGCGCTCAAAGGTGAAACGCTGTTCGTTGCAAACACTGACGCTGTACTGGCATTTCCGTTCAAGGTGGGTGAAACCAAAATCAGCGCGAAGGGGCAAAAGCTGTTTGATTTGCCCGCAGGCACGCCCAACAATCATTGGGCGCGCAACCTGATCCTCGATCCATCGGGCGAGTCGCTTTATGTCACGATCGGATCAAACAGCAACATTGCCGAAAATGGCATGGAGACTGAAAAGGATCGTGCCCAAATCAAGCAATATGATTTCAAAACCAAGAAGATGATCTCATTCGCTTACGGCCTGCGCAATCCCAATGGGATGGCGTTTAACCCGATTTCAAAGACACTTTGGGCGGTTGTGAATGAGCGTGATATGCTTGGCAGTGATGGCCCGCCTGACTATCTGACGACGGTTGATTTCGGCACTTTCTATGGCTGGCCCTTCACCTATTGGGGCGGGATTGAGGATCAGCGGGTGCCGCAGGTGCGTCCAGACCTCAAACAATATACCAAGCGGCCCAATTACGCGCTTGGGCCGCACACCGCGCCGCTTGGTTTAACGTTTAGCGAAGGCGCGTCACTTGGCAGCAATTTCGCGAGCGGCGCGTTCGTTGGCCTGCACGGATCATGGAACCGCTATCCGGCGTCTGGATATAGCGTCGTCTACATTCCATTTAACGAACGCGGCTATCCTACGGGTGCAAAGCCAATTGATGTGCTGAGTGGCTTCCTCACCAAAGCGGGTGATGCGCAGGGCCGCCCGGTCGGGGTGATTTTTGACAAAGCAGGCGGGCTGCTCGTGGCGGATGATGCGGGCAATGTCGTGTGGCGGGTGACGGCCAAAGCTGCGCCGACCAAGACAGCGCAGCGATAAGCTTTTGTTAGGCAGTTCCGTGCGATATTGTCGCACATCATGGCACAAGCTGATCCTCTCCAGCGGATAAAGTCTGCCGCGCATCGCTCCGAAGGGCCGATTTCGGTTGAGACGCAGCGCCAGCGCCATTTTGCGGCACTTGATCTTGAGCTTGGCCTTGACGCAGAAACCAAACGCCGCCGCGAACGCGCCGCGCGACCAAGCAAGCTGCCAAGTCTGACGCGTATCATCGGCTATCTGATGCTATTTACGCTATTTTTGACCGCCGCAATGGCCATCCGATTATGGTATGATGGAACACTGACCCGTTTTGTTGTGGCACATATCCCCAAAGCACCCAGCGAAACCGGCTGGATGCTGCGTCGCGATGCGGCCCTTCCCGCAGGCAAGGTTGGTACGGTTGAGGATGAAGCCAACGCCGCCGCCCTGTTCCCAAGCTTTGTCGAGCCCTTACCCCTTCCACCGCCTCCACCCCCTCAGGCCGAGGCATCGGAGGAGGATGATGAGGGCGCAGTTGATGAGGAAGGGCAGTGAACGGCGAAAATGTTAGGGGGTCTGGACAGGCGGGTTTTAGAGTAGGAATTGGGGAAGCTGCCGTTCAGCCGAGTACAATTGTGTCTCAAAACTCGCGAACTTACTGCGGCCTCATAGATTTCAATTTATTTGCTTTACTGTACAATTGCTATAACCTTGACCCATGCAAAGCTGGCCTAGCATTCCGGGTGACGTAGTTGATTGGTTCCGAACAGTTTTTGCCGAAGCAAACCGCCGAGTAACTGAGCGCCTTATCAACGTTCCAAATATAAGAGAGATTTCACTGGACGATGGTTTGATCGAAGCAATCATCCCGCTGTCGTCACCAAGACTGCTCTCCTCAGGCGCAATCGTTGAAATGAACATTCACAACATAGGTGGATTGCGGCGGCTCGGTAGTTGGGAAACCGCTGACATTGCTGTCCTAGTGTTTGTGTATCGTTCAGGACGTCTGCTGGCAAAAAAGATTGGGCTTTTGCAATCTAAACGGCTTTACCCGGAGAACAATGATGTCGTTGATGAAGATCCTCTCGGCTTTCAGTATGGAATGAATGCATTTCTGAGACGGGAACCGAATTCATCACTTGGTGCAGCGCATCGCCAATTCGATTTTTCTGAGAACTGCCGTTATGGCGCTTTGCGAGCAGGAGATGATCAGATAACGGTAATGAGTAAGCTAAACGGAGAGTTTGGCGACGCTCTCTACTACCTGTTTTACAACCCTCCCTCGATACCATCGACGGTGAGGTATCCCGTTAAAGAATATCAAAACATCATCGCACCGGAATTAGGCTGTCGCGTCTATGAAATGAGTGATGTGATGCTATCGCTTGACGGACTAGCGAATGGCTCCAGCCCAACGTTGGGCGCGTTGCAGAACTTGTCACCGCTTAGCAACTGGCGCCTTGAAACATGGGCAGCCGATCTGCTTTTGAACTGTAAAGTAGGTCAGCAATTTGATCATGACCGGGAAGAGATTGTTGGCCGCCTTTTAGAACGGCGATCTGGGCCAATTGCAGCTGCAATAGCTGTGTCGATTGATATTCCAGGCGCTCAATAATAGCTAAATGTCCGCTTTCAGGCAGCGCGCTCCAAAGCTCGAACGTCCACCTTGTCGTCGAAATCAGCCTCTAACCTCACCGTCGCCCCGCACTTGATGCGGGGCTTGGCTTTCCTTTTTCGCTGCAACGATCAATGGTGGGGAAATGAGCCAAGCCCCCCTGAGTTCACAAACGAAGTGCAACACCTACAACAGGTGCTGCCATGTCAAGATACACCCAACTTTCGCTTGAGGAGCGCTGCTCGATTGCCCGGCTTCATGAAGCCGGGCAATCGATCCGGCAAATCGCTACAGCTTTGGATCGCCAGCCGTCGACGGTTGCCCGTGAGTTGAAGCGCAACACGGGCCACAAAATCGGCTACCAGCCAGCTTATGCCCAAGCTCAGACCTCAGCACGCAGGTGGGTCGGATCAAGGCTTGAGCGTGACGACACGCTGCGTGAGACCGTGCTGGATCGTCTCGCCTGTGGCTGGTCACCCGAGCAGATATCAAGACGCCTCGCCTGCGAAGAAGGCCACAAGGTCATCAGTCATGAGACCATCTATCGCTTCGTCTACGCCCAACTCAAACGCACCAACGATACCACATGGCGGCTTTATCTCCCGCGCGCCAAGATCAAGCGCGGATGGCGCACCAAAGGCGGATGGCCAAGAACTGACGGAAAATCCTCAATCCACGACCGCCCTGCCCACATCGCCACGCGCCAGACGCCCGGCCATTGGGAGGCCGACTGCATGCTCTTCTCAAGCCCAGGGCCTGGCATCCTCGTCGCACACGAACGCCACTCACGCCTCACCATCGCCGTCGCGCAAATGCACCTCAGGGCCGATGATGTCGCAAGCAGTCTGCTAACGATCCTCGAACCACTCCCGCCAGAACTGCGCCAATCCATCACCTTCGACAATGGCACCGAGTTCTACAGGCATCAGCGCCTCACAAGCCAACTCGGCATTAACACCTACTTCTGCGACCCCAGAGCGCCATGGCAAAAAGGGGGCGTCGAAAACGCCATCGGACGCCTCAGACGTGCACTCCCCAGAAAAACTGACCTCGCTACATTGCCACAAGCCAATCTCAACGCCATCATCGCAAACTACAACAACACGCCCCGAAAATGCCTCGGCTTCCAGACCCCAGCCGAAATCTTCAACCCGTTGCACTTCAAATGTGAATCCACACCCGTGTCAAGCACGGGGCGACGGGCGCTTTAAGCCTCACACGATAAGCTCCGAACGTCCATAATCTTTTCATAAGCCAACAAAACCGCATCAGCCTTGCGACGCGGAACCATGCAATAGGAAATTTCCTCTTTACAACATGTTCGATTTATGTTCCAATGTGTGAATGACAGACGAATCATCTCCTCCTAACCCGCTCGCTCTCACCCCTTCGCGTCAGGGGGGTGGCTGGAGCGTTGAGCGGCAGCGGGCTTTTCTTGAAATGCTGGCGCAGTGCGGCCTTGTTGAACGCGCGGCGGGGCTGGTCGGCATGACGCGGCAATCCGCCTATGCCTTTCGTCAAACCACGGCAGGTCGGGCCTTTGATCTTGCATGGGATGCGGCCTTGCTGCTGGCGCGACAACGGCTGATCGATGAAAGCTTTGAACTGGCCTTTGAAGGCTCGGTCGAGCGGATTTACCGCGATGGCAAGCTGGTGCAGGAAAAACGCAAGCGCGATCCCAAGATGCTGCTCGCGACAATCGAGCGGCTGGGCAGCAAGGCAGCACTTGGTTCGGCCCCGGTGCGGGCGGTGGCGCAGGAGTTTTCGGCGTTTCTCGATGCGATGGATACGGATGCGAATGGGCACGCAAACAGAGAAGGGGGCGGCACCGGCGATTTTATGGAATGTCGCGCTGATCGGAGCGATTTGCTACAGAAACGCTACTTGCAGGACAGCAGTACCCTGCTCCGCCGTGCGGCTCAAAGTGGGACTCTGGGCACCCCTGCTGCTGCTCCCCGGCTGGAGGGCAGGCGATCAAGCTGAACGGAATCGGCAAAAAGCCGATTCCGTGTCAAAACTGTCAAAAGTCAAAGCGGCAGCCATGGCGCACCCGCCCCTGATGTTTTAACAGGTTATGAGTAAAGAGTCTCATGCCTGTCCGGGGGAACTACCATCATGACCATACTCATCGCCGAAGCCGACCTGATCGAAAGCGTCGCCGACGCGCTTCAGTTTATCAGTTATTACCACCCGATGGATTATATCCGTGCACTCGGTGTTGCTTATGAGGCTGAACAAGGCCCCGCTGCAAAAGACGCCATCGCGCAAATCCTGACCAACAGCCGGATGTGTGCCGAGGGGCATCGGCCGATTTGTCAGGACACTGGGATTGTCACCGTCTTCATCAAATGGGGGCAAGGTTGCGTGCTTGATTCGCAGCGCAGCCTTCAGGATGTGGTCGATGAAGGTGTCCGCCGCGCTTACCTGCTGCCCGAAAACCGCCTGCGTGCGTCAATCGTTGCCGACCCCGCCTTTGGTCGCAAGAATACCAAAGACAATACGCCGTGCGTGCTCAATGTCGAAATGGTGCCCGGCCACCATGTTGACGTGCAAGTCGCGGCAAAAGGCGGCGGCTCTGAAAACAAGTCAAAGTTCAAGATGCTCAACCCGTCCGACTCCATCGTCGATTGGGTGCTCGAAATGCTCCCGCAAATGGGCGCTGGCTGGTGCCCGCCGGGGATGCTTGGCATCGGCATCGGCGGCACTGCTGAAAAGGCGATGACGATGGCCAAGGAATCGCTGATGGGCGATATCGACATGGCGCAGCTCAAGGAACGCGGCGCGGTTACCGATATTGAAAAACTCCGCATTGAAATTTTTGACAAGGTCAACGCGCTCGGCATTGGCGCGCAAGGGCTGGGCGGGCTTTCGACGATTCTTGATGTGAAGATCATTGATTACCCGACGCACGCCGCGTCGAAACCCGTTGCGATGATCCCCAATTGCGCTGCGACGCGCCATGCGCATTTCCACTTGGACGGCAGCGGCCCCGCCTATCTTGAGCCACCCAAATTGAGCGACTGGCCCGATGTTAACTGGACGCCCGACAAGGCGGCAATTCCGGTTGATCTTGACACGCTGACGCCCGAAATCGTCGCAAGCTGGAAGCCGGGGGATCGGCTGCTGCTGAACGGCAAAATGCTCACCGGGCGCGATGCTGCGCATAAACGGATTGCCGATATGCTCAGCCGTGGCGAGGAATTGCCCGTCAGCTTCAAGGGGCGGGTGATCTATTATGTCGGCCCGGTTGATCCAGTGCGTGATGAAGTCGTCGGGCCAGCGGGGCCAACAACGGCAACGCGGATGGATAAATTCACTGAAATGATGCTTGAACAAGGGCTGCTGAGCATGGTGGGCAAAGCCGAGCGCGGGCCAGTCGCGATTGAGGCAATCAAAAAGCATAAGAGCGCGTACCTGATGGCGGTCGGCGGCGCGGCCTATCTCGTCAGCCGCGCGATCAAGGCGAGCACCGTCGTCGGTTTTGAAGATTTGGGGATGGAGGCGATCTACGAGTTCACCGTGCAAGACATGCCTGTTACGGTCGCGGTCGATGCGAGCGGCGAAAGCGTTCACAATACAGGGCCGCTAGTGTGGCGCGAGAAGATACGCAAGGAACGGTTGTTGGAGGGGGTGTGATCTAGTAAGAGTTATCCCCGTTTTTTGTTTTTAGCGCAGCTTGTGTTTTATGTGGTTGATCCACTGAGTTAAGGATGTGGATCAATGACCCGGATTGCCAAACTTTATGAGCAAATGCTGCGCAACAAACGTGGGAAGTTTGCCGATCTGCAGAAGCTTTTGCTCGCGCATGGGTTTAAGCTCAATCGGGTAAGGGGAAGCCATGAGGTTTATGTCCGTGATGATGTGCCCGAACACATCACGATTCAGCCCAATGGCAAGGAAGCAATGGACTATCAAATCCGGGAATTTTTGCGTATTGTGAAACAATATAGAATCTCGTTGGATGATTGAAACATGAGCAAACATTATCATATTAATGTTTTTTGGTGGGAACCTGACCAGCGTTGGGTGGCCGATGTACCTGATTTGAAATCATGCAGTGCACACGGCGCGACGCCGTTTGAAGCCGTTACTGAACTTCAAATTGCAATGGAGCTATGGCTTGAGGTCGCGGCTGAGCGCGGGATGCCAATTCCTGAACCCAAATACCGCGCGCCAACCTTGATTGAGGCAAAAGCGGCTTGAGGCGGTTCGCGCAATCTATCGATGGCGCTGAGCGAGGGTGGCGGCACCGTTGAACATGCACGCGTCGTCGGCGGCTATATCCGCAGCGGCGCGCGCGGCTTTGCCGCCCCGGTTGATCAGGTGCTTGGTGAACAGTTGAGCGGCCTCAAGACGTATCTGGAGCGCTAAATTTCCAGTCGACCATGCGCCATTTTGGGGAGCACATGGCGCGCGAACAAGTCACACTCCGCCGCATGGGGGTAGCCTGATAGGATGAACGCCTCAATGCCTTCAGCCTCATAAGCGCGCAGTTTGGCAAGCACTTGATCGGGGTCGCCGACGATTGCAGCGCCGCAGCCTGACCGCGCGCGGCCAATCCCTGTCCAGAGGTTCGCCTCAGCATAGCCATCATCGCTTGCGCCTTCGCGGAGGGCGGACTGTGCCGCGACGCCGGCTGATTGGCTGTCGAGCGACTTGGCGCGGATCGCGGCACCCGTGTCAGCGTCAAGGCGAGACAGAAGCCGCGTGGCGGCGGTGCGCGCTTCGCTCTCGCTCTCGCGCACAATGACATGCGCGCGGTAGCCGAATTTGAGCGTGCGGCCATAGCTGGCGGCGCGCGCGGTCATGTCGGCGATGATGCTGCGGACGGTTTCCATCGTGTCGGGCCACATCAGAAACACGTCGCAGCCTTGCGCGGCGGCGTCGCGCGCGGCGGGGCTGAGGCCACCGAAATAGAGCGGCGGGCATGTGCCGCTCACCGTCTTGACGCGCGGCGGATCGACCTTGATCTGGTAATGCGCGCCCTGATGGTCGAGCGCCTCACCGTTCAGCAGTGTTTTGAGGATTTTCATCGCCTCAACCGTGCGGGCATAGCGCGGCTCGCTCGCCATCGTTTCGCCGGGCAGGTCTGACGAGATGATGTTAATTGTCATCCTTCCGCCCGAGATCTGATCAAGCGTCGCAATTTGGCGGGCAAGTTGGGGTGGCCAGCTTTCGCCGATCCGCACCGCCATCAGCAAACGGATGCGCGTGGTGAGTGCGGCAATCGCGGCGGCAAAGGCCGTCGTGTCCATCCCCAGCGCATAGCCCGAGGGCAACAGGATATTGTCAAATCCGCCCTTTTCCGCTGCCATTACGATATTGCGGCAATGTTCCCAGCTTGACGCGAGCATCGGATCAGGCTGCCCCAAAAATTCATAATCATCATCGCAGAGCGCGGAAAACCAGCTTACTTCAGATGTCATGGCAGTGGCTCCTGTCTTGATGCGGTGAGGACTTTATACCAATCGGTGCGGTTCCACTGCACCTTGTAAGCGTCAGCAGCTTCAGTAATGCGGGCAGGCTGCTGCGATCCGACGATTGGGATGATGCCCGCCGGATGCGCCATGAGCCAGCCATAGGCCGCTGCCGTGCGCGAAACGCTGTGCGCTGTTGCGACGCTATCAAGTGCCTCTGCGACATTAAGCTCACGCTTGGTTGTCGGGTGCGCGATCCGCCCTTGGCCAAGCGGTGACCAAGCGAGGACGGCAGCGCCGAGCTGCATCGCCTGATCAAGCAGGCCGTTCTCAATGGGTTCAATCGCAAGCGCGGAAATTTCAGGCTGGGTCGTCGCAAGCGGGATTGAGAGGAAGTGGTGGAGGCTCTCAACCTGTGCTTGCGTAAAATTCGATACGCCAACCGCGCCGACTTTGCCGCTTTTCACCATATCCTCTAAGCTGCGCGCCAATTCCTGCGGGTGAGTCAGCACATCGGGGCGGTGAACCTGCCACAGATCGACATGATCAACGCCGAGCCTTGTGAGCGAGGCATCAAGCGCGGACGTCAGATAATCACGGCTTTGGTCATAGGGCAGCGGCGGCATGATCCCGCCCTTGGTTGCCAGCACCATTTTTTCGCGCAGGTGCGGCGCAGCATTGAGCACTTTACCAAGCAGCACTTCGGCATCACCGAACCCTCCGCTGCCGTTGAAGCCATAAATATCCGCAGTATCGAACAATGTGATCCCGGAGGCGAACGCAGCTTCAACCAAGCCTTGCGCCGCGCCAACATCATCGCCGGTAAAGCGCCACATCCCCCACGCCAAACTGCTGACGACCTTCCCCCCCGGCCCAAGAGTGCGCGTAGGGGAGGGAGCGGGGAGCAGCGACATGAAACCTCATTGGGGCAGGAGTGACAACGTTGTCTTATTCTGCCCCAAGCAAGGGGGTTGGGTCAAGCGCTGGCTGCGTTGGCGTTAGTTATTACCTCCGATCAAGTCGCCAAACTGGCCAAGGACTGACCCTTCACCGCGATTTGATCCGCCCCGGCTGCCCGCCGCTGCCAGCATCCGCCCCGCAAGGCGTGAGAAAGGCAGCGATTGAATCCACACCTTGCCTGGCCCGGTAAGCTGGGCGAAAAACATGCCTTCGCCGCCGAAAATCATGCTTTTGACGCTGCCTGCGGAGATCAGATCGAAATCAACGCTTGGCGTGTAAGCCGCGAGGCAGCCCGTATCGACGTGGAGGATTTCGCCCGCGCGCAGCTCGCGCTCGACCACGGTGCCGCCCATTTGGACGAAGACCCAGCCGTCGCCCTCAAGCTTTTGCATGATGAAGCCTTCACCGCCGAACAGCCCCGTCATCATCTTACGCTGAAACTGGATGCCGATTGATACGCCCTTGGCGGCGGCAAGAAAGCTGTCCTTTTGGCAAATTAAAGTGCCGCCAAAATCGGAAAGCTTGAGCGGCAGGATCGCACCTGGCGTTGGTGAGGCAAAGGCAACACGCGCCTTGCCAGAGCCGTTGTGCGTGAAAACAGTGGTGAACAGACTCTCGCCCGTCACCAGCCGTTTGCCAGCGCCAAGCAGCTTGCCCATAAATCCGCCACCGCTATCGCCGCTGCCATCGCCGAAGACTGTGGCCATGCCAACGCTTGCGTCTTTCCAAACCAGCGCGCCTGCCTCGGCAACCGCACTTTCGCCGGGATCAAGCTCAATTTCGACAAACTGAAGCTCCTGCCCTTTGATTTCAAAATCAATATCATCGGCGGAACTTGCGCTGCGATGATGCTGCCACGGGCTTGATGGGGACATGGGTTTTGGCTCCTGTTGGTTGGGATATTTTACTTAATAGACGTGGCTTGCACTGGCAAGATTGCGTGTGTATATTTTCGGCGAAGGATACACATCATGCGGACAAACATCGTAATCGACGACGAACTCATGGCCAAGGCGATGAAGGCTACAGGTCTAAAAACCAAGCGTGAGACGGTCGAGGTCGCGCTTGAACGGCTGGTGGATTTGGATGCGCAACGCGAGTTTCGAAGCTTGCGCGGCAAAATCAAATGGGTTGGCGATCTTGACGCAATGCGGCGCGATTAGTGATCGTTGTCGATTCAAGCGTCTGGATCGATTATTTCCGCGATGCCGATACGCCGCAAGTCGAAACGCTAGATCGCTTGCTTGGTAGTGAGGCGATTGCCGTCGGTGATTTGATCCTCGCTGAAGTCTTGCAAGGCATTGATAGCGAGCGTGAGTTTCGCACCGTCCTGCAACTGATGCAGCGATACATCATTATTCAAATCAGCAATGAAATGGTCGCCATCGAAGCTGCGCGCAACTATCGGCGGCTGCGCGGCATGGGGATAACCGTGCGCAAAACTATTGACACACTGATCGCGACGCGCTGCATCATCGACGGGCACGAATTGCTTTATAGCGACCGTGATTTTGATCCGTTTGTCGAGCATTTGGGGTTGAGGGTAGCGGCCTAGCCCCCAACCCGCCCTGTACTCCCCCGCACCACCAGTTCATGCTGCAACCGCCGGTGCACCACCCCGGCCTCTTCGGAAAACAGCAACCCCGCTGCCGAATACGCCAAATCACGCGTCGGTTGCCTGATCGTCGTCAGCGGTGGCCAGACCGCGCTCGCCAGTTCAGTATCATCGAACCCTGCGACTGAGAGGACACCCGGCACTGCAATGTCGCGCCTGTGTGCGACGGCGAGTACGCCTGCGGCCATATCATCGTTGCTTGCAAAGATCGCGGTGGGTGGTTCGGGGAGGTCTAGCAGCAATTCTGCCGCCGCTGCACCGCTTGCGAAATCAAAGTGGCCGGGGCGGACGAGGCTTGGTTCATAGCCGATCCCTGCCCGGTCAAGCGCGCGGCGGTATCCGAACAGGCGCTGGTCGCTCGCCATATGATTGGGGTGGCCGACAATGAAGCCGATCCGGCGGTGCCCATGGTTGATCAGGTGCGTCGTCATATCATCCGCCGCCTGCACATCATCCATGAACACAGACGAGGTCATCGCATGATTGGTGCCCGGCGAAATCCGCACGAAGGGGATGCCGCGCCGCTCAAGCTCCGCCAATACTTCGGGCGCATCAGTGACGGGGGAGGAGAGAATGATGCCGTCAACATGCGTTTCATCAATCAGCCCGCCCACTTCAGCCGCGAGCGTAGGGGAACCAACATCGGCAGGTTGGGCGAGCATCCGCACGCCCTGTTCGCGGCACTGCGCCCAGATGCCGTCCTGAATCTGGTGAATATAGAAGGGCGAATGATTGTCATAAATGAGCGCAATCTGGAAACTCCGCCGCCCCGCCAGTGATCTTGCAGCAAGGCTTGGGCTGAATTTGAGCGCGGCCATTGCGGCATCCACCTTGGCGCGGGTCGCGTCGCGGACATATTTCTCTTTGTTGAGGACGCGCGAGACTGTCTTGATCGAAACGCCTGCCAGTTTCGACACATCCTTGATTGTTGCGCGTGATGCCATCTGTTGTCCCCGTGTCACACTTCCGCTCTAATCGCCTGAGGCCTGTGAGTAAAATCACAAATGGGGCTTGCCCTCGCCCGTGATATTATGACAAAAGCAATTTCAGACATCGTTGTCATAAAACGGGTGGACGGTTTGGAGCAGGCGGTACGATACGGGCTGGTTGGTACTGGCATGATGGGTGTGGAGCATATCCAAAACCTTGCGATTACGCCGGGGGCTGAACTTGTCGCGATTGCCGATCCCGTGGGAACGTCGCTTGGCTGGGCCAAAGCAGCACTTGGTGAGCGCGCGGCTGGGGTCACTGAATTTGCGGATGGTGCAGCGCTTGCGGCGTCTGGCCTGGTTGATGCAGTCATCGTTGCCAGCCCGAATTATACCCACCGTGAAGTGTTGGCCCCGCTGTTTGATGCGGGCCTCCATATCCTGTGCGAAAAGCCGATTGCGACGACAATTGAGGATGCGCGCTGGATTGCCCAGCGCGCCGCGCAGACGCTGGGGATATTCTGGACGGCAATGGAATATCGCTACATGCCGCCCGCTGCAGAATTTGTTACGCAGGTACACGCCGGAAGGACGGGCAAGCTCCAGATGCTCTCGATCCGCGAACACCGCTTTCCATTCCTTGTAAAAGTTGGTGATTGGAACCGTTTCTCGCTAAATACGGGCGGAACAATGGTTGAGAAATGTTGCCATTTCTTTGATCTGATGCGGCTGATCGTGGGTAGCGAAGCCGTCCGCGTTTACTGCTCAGGGGCAATGGACGTGAACCATCTTGACGAGGCTTATGATGGCAAACGGCCTGACATCATCGACAATAGCTATACCATAGTTGATTTTGCGAACGGCGTCCGCGCGATGCTTGATCTGTCGATGTTTGCTGAAGGCGCTGAGAATCAGGAAGAGATATGCGCGGTTGGCGATAAGGCGCGGCTTGAGTGTCTGATCCCCGAAGGTGATCTTGTGTTCAGCCCGCGCACTGGGTTTATGAACCCCAAGGCCGTCCACCGCGTTCACATCGCGGTTGATGAAGCCGCACTGAAAGCTGGGCACCACCACGGCGCGACCTTTTACCAGCACCAGAAATTTATCGCGGCGGTGCGTGGGACTGGCACGGTTGAGGTCAGCGCGCATGACGGGATGATGGCCGTCGCAATTGGTACAGCCGCCGAAATCAGCGCACGTGAAAAGCGTGTGGTAACGATGGCCGAGTTGGGATTTTAATAACTAACAAGCCCGCAATGACGGGCGTTTTTCGAAGGGAACGGAACAATGATGAAATTTTTGATGGCGACGAGCGCACTGGCGCTGATTGCGGCACCCGCGTTCGCGCAGGATGCGGCACCGGCTGATGACGGTGCGATTGACGAGATTATCGTCACCGCGCAAAAGCGTTCGGAGCGGTTGCAGGATGTGCCGGTCGCGGTTTCGGTCGTCAGTGGCGCAACGCTAGAGGCGCAGGGCGGGGTCAATATCGAGAACGCGCAATATCTTGTGCCAACGCTCAACTTCCGCAAATCGGGGACGACGATCAACCAGTCGCTGTTCCTGCGCGGGGTTGGCACCTCAACCTTCTCGATCGCGGGTGAGCCTTCGGTTTCAACTGTACTTGACGGCGTAGTTTACAGCCGTGCGGGCGAAGCGTTTGGCGACTTGGTGGATATCGAACGGCTTGAAGTGCTGCGCGGGCCGCAAGGAACGCTGTTCGGCAAAAATGCCAGCGCTGGCGTCGTCAACATTGTCTCAAAACGGCCAACCAACGATTTTGAAGGTACGCTTGAAGCCTCATTTTTCACCAAATCCGAATATCGCGGGCGCGGCATCATCAACATTCCGATCAGCGATAAGGCGCGCAGCCGTTTTACCGGATTTTACGGCGAATATGACGGCAATATCCGCAATATCAATGCGGGCGTGAATGACCGTGTCAACGGGTACAAGCATTACGGCTTTCGCGGGATTGTCGAGCTTGACCTGTCTGAAAAGGTCAAGGCGACGCTGATTGGTGACTACCGCAAGTCAAATGATGATTGCTGTGCCGAAGTGATTGGCACTGCGCCAACCGGGCTTGGTTTGCTTGCGCTTTCCGGGATCACTTTCAAGGGCGATGAAACGCGGACGATCAACCAGAATTTGGTGACGGCGACGGTTGAGGAAAGCTACGGCGGTTCGCTACAGATTGATGCTGAACTCGGC
>JAYUIX010000106.1:0-2216 GCA_043765635.1 Sphingomonadales bacterium | reverse complement strand
GCATATCGAGGCCGGGGAGCGCCGCCAACCGCACAAAGATGTCCGCCGCCTGATCAATCGGCACGCCAAACTTGTTTTCCTTCATCCCTGTCGAGATTTTGGCGTGAGTGCCCGCATCAACATCAGGATTGACCCGCAGTGTGGCAGTGGCGCGTTTTCCCGAGGCTGCGGCAATCTCGGAGAGTGCAAAGCCCTCTTCCTCAAGCTCTATATTGAATTGGCCGACCCCGTCGCTCAGCGCTTTTTCAAGCTCATCACGGGTTTTGCCAACGCCTGAAAATACGACATCTTCCGGTCGCATCCCGGCAGCAAGCGCGCGGGCGATCTCGCCTCCCGAAACTACATCCGCACCAAAGCCTTGATTTGCTAGCACACGCAGCACTGACAAGTTCGGGTTAGCTTTGATGGCAAAGGCCACATGCGTCCGGGCAAGCGGCGCAAGCGCTTCCTTGAAAACCCGCGCATGACGCTCAAGCGTTGCGCGCGAATAGACATAAACAGGTGAGCCAACCGCCGCTGCAATCGCGGACAAGGGCACATCCTCGGCATGTATCCCGCCGTTCCTGAGTGAAAAATGATCCATGATGTTTCAGCCCGGCGGTGGAAGGTCAAATTTATCGTCACGACGTTTTTCAGATTTTTTAAGCTGTTCGTCGCTGCGGTTGGGCTGTGCTTGCGGATCAAGTTTGAGAAGCTGCTCAGGCGTAAGCGTTTCGACTGCCGTAAAGGGTTTCATCGGCAAAGCCTTGCCTTCTTGCGGTTTCAAACCAGTGCGCGCACCGCATCCGCTAATCAGGCCTATTGCCAAAACCGCAATCACAAGCTGCTTTATCATAACTGCTCCAACCAGATTTTCGCCTCGGCGATACGCTGCCTTACTTCAGATGGCGCGGTTCCGCCATAACTGGTTCGGCTGGCGACCGACGCGTCAACCGAAAGCACTGAATAGACGCCCTCGGTAATGCGCGGATCAACGCCTTTGAGGTTGTCAATCGACAGCGCATCGAGCGCAACGCCTATGTCTTCCGCAAGCTTGACCGCGCGGCCAGTGATATGGTGCGCCTCTCGGAACGGGACATTTGCCTCACGCACCAACCAGTCGGCCAGATCAGTTGCAGTCGCAAATCCGCTTTCGGCAAGGCTGCGCATCCGGTCAGTACGAAATTCAAGCGTTTCAATCATCCCAGTCATCGCGGCGAGCGACAGCGCGAGCAAATCATACGCCTCAAACAGTGGCGGCTTATCATCCTGCATATCTTTTGAATAAGCGAGCGGCAGGCCTTTCATCGTCACCATCAGTGCGGTCATGCAGCCGATAATCCGTCCGCTGTGGCCGCGCACAAGCTCGGCTGCATCAGGGTTGCGCTTCTGCGGCATGATTGACGATCCGGTTGACCAAGCGTCCGACAGCGCGACAAAGCCGAACGGCTGACTCGCCCAAATCACGATCTCCTCGGCAAGCCGCGAAAGATGGAGCGCGCACTGGGTAGCGCAGGTTAAAAACTCAATTGCGAAATCACGGTCTGACACGCTATCGAGGCTATTCGTGGTCGGCGCGTCGAAACCGAGTGCCTTTGCCGTCGCATGGCGATCAATCGGAAAGCCCGTGCCAGCAAGGGCGGCACTACCAAGCGGGCATAGATTGAGCCGTGCGCGGGCGTCGGCAAAACGGCTGCGATCGCGCTTGAGCATTTCAAAATAGGCCATCAGATAGTGGCCAAGCGTAACAGGTTGCGCGCTTTGGAGGTGCGTGAACCCCGGCATGACTGATGCAGCATGATCTTCCGCACGGCCAACGAGGGCTGATTGAAGCGCCGCAATCCCGGCGTCCACCGCGTCCATCGCACTGCGCACCCACAGTCGGAAATCAGTCGCGACCTGATCATTGCGTGACCGCGCAGTGTGGAGCCGCCCGGCGACCGGCCCGACCAATTCGGCAAGCCGCGCCTCGGTTGCCATATGAATATCTTCAAGCGCCAAATCTTCGGGCAGTTTTTCGGCAAATTCAGCCGCGACCTGATCAAGCCCCGCAGCGATTGTTGCGGCATCCTCTGCGCTCAAAATTCCCTGCGCGCCGAGCATATCGGCATGTGCTTTTGATCCGGCAATATCTTGTCGCCACAAACGCTTGTCGAATGGCAGACTAGCATTTATCTCACGCATCACCGAAGCGGGGCCATCGGCAAACCGGCCGCCCCACATTTGATTGGAATTTT
>JAYUIX010000105.1:0-2220 GCA_043765635.1 Sphingomonadales bacterium | reverse complement strand
CGTTTCAGAAACCCAATAGCAGCCTGTATTGGCCCGAAACTGTTCAGGAGTGCGCCAGCCCAATCTACAATCGCGCCTGCAGCATTGCCAAAAGCAGTAGTGACTGAGCCGGGCCCACCATCGACCTTCTCAGAAAGCGCAGATATAAATAGCGCTTGGCCATCCGCCGTTCGACCAGCTTCGACTAAACTTTCAATCGTTCTACGCGTGCCCTCATCAAGAAACGCGAACGCGCTATTGAGGTTTGCGACATCGCCGTTGCCAAGCGCGTTGAATTGGCCTGCCACAGCGCTTGTCGCGGTCGCGACATCGATGCCGAATGTGTTGGCGAGCAGCGCGCCTTTTTCTGACAGATTGGCGACTTCGGCCGCGCTATTCTGATTGGCGACCACCAATTTGGTTGAGGCGTCAAGGATTTCGCCATAGGCTTCACCGCTTACCGCCGCCGTGCGCGCGGCATCTTGCTGCAATTGTTCAGCACTGATGCTTGAGGATTGGCCAGCAAAGGCGATGGCCTTGCTGAGTCCATCAACCCTGTCCTGATAATTTTGCGCCAGGACAACCCCGCCAACGAATATCGCGCCAAGCCCAACCACCGCCGCACCCGCAACGCCAACAGCGACACCGAGCGCGCTTATGCTGGCGAGCGCGCCCTCACTAACGCCCGCAGCCGCCGCGATCTGGCCAGCCGCGCCCGCCGCCGCGCCGCGCAAGCCACCGAGCCGCCCCGCCGTGTCCGCAGCAGTCCCGCCAAGCGCGGCCTGTGCGCCCGTCGCCCCGCGTGACGCTTCGCCCAGATTTTGCGTCGCCTTGGCGAGCGCATTGGCCTCTAAAATTTCGCCCGCACGTGAACGCACATCAGTCTCGCTCGCACGGTTGCCAAGCTCACCACGTGCGGCGTTCTTGGCGTCAACAATATCTTGCGCGCCGCGCCGGATGACGGCTGGATCAAAACCATCCCGACGAATGAACGCGTCAAGCCGCTTATTTCGCGCAAGTTCAGCCTCGGCCAGCGCCAACCGCTTGATCGACTCGAATTGATCGTTGATCGCTTTACTTGCCTGCCCCGCACTGCGGGTTTCGGCTTGCATCGCTGACGATGCAGTGTTTGTGCGCGTGGCGAGTTCGCTGGTGGCTACGCCTGCCTTGCGCGCGGCGTCCGTGACCCGGTCGATATCCTTTTCAGCCACGCGCGAACCACTGGTAAGCTGCGCGCCTTCGGCTGTCAGGATAACTTTGACCGCGAGATCAGTCACCGGCTTGCCTCGACAATCGCTTCGGCTTCCATCATTCGGATATCGGCGAACAGCGCTGGCGTCATTTTGAGATCAATCATCCGCGCCACACTTGGCAGCGCGTCATATATCATGCCCTCAAGCAATATGATCGCAGTCATAGGCACGATGATGCGCCGCCACTGCGTTGACATTGCCATGAACAGCATAAAACTATCCTTCTCATCGGGTGCAATCTCAATCCGCTCCCGATTTTGCACCCGCTTGCGCTTCGCCAGATGCGCGGTAAGCGCGTCTGCACCGGCACTCTCTTGATCAACGCGCCAGCCGCCGCGCGCGCTTGGGTTTGCCCAGGCGCGCGCGGCGGCCTTTAGTTTCCCGCGCGCACCTTGCCTTCACCGCCCAGGCATTCGGCATATGCGGGCAACATTGAGCGCCAATCAAAGCCGGGAAGCGATTGCAACAGCATTGCAAAATTATCGCGGGTGAAGGGCAAGGGCTTATCCTTACTCTCGCCAACCCCGCGCCAATCGGCGACGATGCCCATATAAATTTCGGCAATCTTCTGCGCCGGCGTAAGAGTGCTTGACGCATCAATCGTGCCTGCCTTTTTCTTCAGTTCAGTAAGCGCGGCATCATCAATGAAGCGGAACTTCATCTCGATTGCCTGTTGTACGACATAACCAGCGTCATCCTCGGCCGGAACCGAGAAGGTCACTGGCCACCATGCGAGGCGCTGCGGAACCAAGACAAACATTGAACCATTTAACTGTGTCATTGTGGATACTCCTTTGGGGTGATTATTTGCCCGAACTATTTTGCCGTAATGATCAGATCATCTTGACCCAGATTGACCTTGAGGATGCCCGTAAGCCGCGCCATCGCGACTTGGCCTTCGCTCGCGTCCTTGACGTCAGTGATCTGGAGAAAATCTGATGACAGCTCGACGATGTTGCCCGCGACCAGCCCGTGGATCACACTCAGC
>JAYUIX010000104.1:0-25063 GCA_043765635.1 Sphingomonadales bacterium | reverse complement strand
CACTAGGCTTTGCTGGCTTGGATATCGCCGCTATTGATGCGGCACTTGCTCGGCTTGCAAGAGAGGGCGACGTTAACAACGCTGTGCGTGCCGAACTCGCGCAGAAGCTCTCGCTCAAATCAGCGCAAGCACGTTACGAAGCCTTCCTCACGCGGACACCTGCGTTCATTGCGCGCAGTGCCGCTCAGCGCAGCGGGCCGCCGCTTGCTGCTGCACTATCCGCATGGGAAGCGGCGCGCAGTCTGTCCGAAAGCGCCGTCCGCCAATCGCTTGACCCACAAATGACTGTATTTGCGCTCGCTGGGATCGTCGCAGGCCTTGCTCACGGTGCGCCAAGCGTTAAAGCCTGACAGCATGTCAGAACCGTATTACATCACCACCGCCATCGCTTACCCCAATGGCAAGCCGCATATCGGCCATGCGTATGAAGCCATCGCCGCCGATGCGATTGCGCGCTTTTACCGGATGCAGGGCCGCGACGTTCGGCTGGTGACGGGCACTGATGAACACGGCCTCAAAATGGTGCAGACGGCGCGTGCGGCGGGGCGAGATACGCTTGAGTTTGCCGACGAAATGTCGGGGCATTTCAAGGCGATGTGCGAAAAACTCAATATCTCCTATGATGCGTTCGTCCGCACCAGTGAGCCGCGCCACCATGAGGCGAGTATTGCCCTCTGGAAGGCGATGGAGGCATCGGGAGATCTTTATCTTGACCGGTATGAAGGCTGGTATTCAGTCCGCGATGAGGCCTTTTATGATGAGAAAGAGCTGATTGATGGGGAAGGGGGCGTTAAGCTGTCACCTCAGGGCACCCCAGTTGAATGGACGAAGGAAGAAACGTGGTTTTTCCGCCTGTCAAAATATCAGGATCAATTGCTCGCGCATTTCCGCGATAATCCCGGTTTCCTGAGGCCTGAAAGCCGCGCCAATGAGGTGATCCGCTTTGTCGAGGGCGGCCTGCGTGATTTGAGCGTCTCGCGCACCAGCTTTGATTGGGGCGTGAAAGTGCCGGGTTCGCCTGATCACGTCATGTATGTCTGGGTCGATGCGCTGACGACCTATATGACAGGGGTTGGCTATCCTAACCAAGACGGAGATTTCGCGCGTTTCTGGCCAGCGGATTTGCATTTGATCGGTAAGGATATTGTGCGTTTCCACGCGGTGTACTGGCCTGCGTTCCTCATGTCGGCGGGGCTGCCGCTGCCCAAAGCAATCTTCGGCCACGGCTTTCTGTTGGCACGTGGCGAAAAGATGTCAAAAAGTCTCGGGAATGTCGTTGATCCTATTGAATTGGCTGATAAATTTGGCGTCGATCAACTCCGCTATTTTCTCCTGCGCGAAGTGAGTTTCGGGCAGGATGGCAGTTATTCAGCCGAGGCGATTGTGACCCGGTGCAATGCGGAATTGGCCAATAGTTTTGGCAATCTGGCGCAGCGGGTTTTGAGCATGATTGCAAAGAATTTGGATGGGGAGTTGCCTGTTCTTTTAACAGAAAATTGCGAGTTTGGACTGCTAGATCAAGTCGATCAAGACTTGATGCGCTTGGTTTCCGACGCTTGCGATAGTTTATTACCCAAGCATTTTGAGCAATTATTATTCCATGACGGGATTGATGACTGGCTTCATGCAATATTCCGTTGCAATCAATATGTTGATGAGCAGGCGCCTTGGGCGTTACGTAAAGCTGACTTTGATCGTATGAAGATTGTCTTAGGGACTTTATTTTGCTGTATTCGTGATTTAGCAATTGCAATAACTCCAATTATTCCTGACTCGGCAAACGCTTTATTAACGCAACTGGGCATTCCGAACCCAGATAAAAATACTTCTGAATATAACTTATGTCGCGGATATGAAGCCTTTAATGTAGTTGGTTGGTATCATGACTTACAGACATCAAACTTCCGCCTTGCACCACCGACCCCCCTTTTCCCCCGCCTCGAAATGCCAGAGGGCGTCGTCGAATGACCTTTCTCCGCGCCTCCGCGCCTCCGCGTGAATCAAACATCGTGATTATTCACGCGGAGACGCGGAAGCGCGGAGAAGATTATTGGCGCTTCGCGCTGGTTGGCTCCGCCTGATGTTCATCGATTCGCACTGTCACCTTGTTTATAAGGGTTTGGTCGAGGATCAGGCCGCTGTACTTGCCCGCGCACGCGCAGCTGGGGTGAGCGGAATGCTTAATATTTCAACGCGTGAAAGCGAATGGGATGATGTTGTCGGGGTTGCGGAACGTGAAGCCGACGTTTGGGCGAGTGTTGGCATTCATCCGCATGAGGCCGATACGCACCCTGAAATTGATGCGGCCAAGCTGATCGCGCGCGCGGCGCATCCTCGAGTCATTGCCATTGGCGAAACGGGCCTCGACTATTATTACGACAAGAGCGACCGCGAACAGCAGCGGACAAGCTTTCGCGCGCATATCACGGCGGCGCGCGAAACTGCCCTGCCGCTGATTGTCCACACCCGCGATGCTGAGGTAGACACAATGGAGATACTTACCGATGAAATGACGAAGGGTGCTTATACTGGCGTCATCCACTGCTTCACTGCAAGTCAGGATTTCGCTGATAAAGCATTGAAATTGGGGCTTTATATCTCAATATCAGGCATTGTGACCTTCAAAAATGCCAAGGATTTACAAGCTAGCGCGGCGATGATCCCCGATGATCGGCTGCTCATTGAAACCGATGCGCCATTCCTTGCGCCCGTGCCGCACCGGGGCAAATCCTGTGAGCCAGCCTTTGTTGCTGACACAGCCCGTTTCCTCAGTGAATTGCGCGGTGTAGATATTGAGACATTGGCTCAACAATCGCGCGTAAACTATTTTAATCTCTTCACAAAAGCTACCCCCAATGAGCGATAGCGATACATCAAGTCTCGTTTACAGCCTTATCGTCCTGATGATCGTGGCAAGCGGATTGATCGCGCGAAAGCTGCCGCTTGTTCAGACGATGAAATATGTTCTCGTCTGGATCGGGATTTTCACGCTCGGCTTCGTTCTTTTTTCGTTCAGAGGTGAGGCGGGGGCAATTTGGCAGCGCATCGCCGCAGACTTTAATCCGTCTGCACCGCGCATGCAAGATGGCACTGTGCGCATTACTAAAGGTGAAAACGGTCATTTCAATGTCGATAGCGAAATCAACGGACGCAGCGTAAAATTTCTGATTGATAGCGGTGCGACGCAAACTGCTTTGTCAGTTGGGGCGGCTCAAACTGGCGGCGTTGAAGTATCGCAGTCAGGTTTTCCAGTTTCAGTCGAAACCGCAAACGGATCAACCACGGCACAGCGCGCGCGGATTGCGCGGCTAAACGTTGGCCCGATCACGCGCGAAGATTTTCCGGTGCTCGTTTCAGAAAGCTTTGGCGATGTGAATTTGCTGGGGATGGATTTTCTCTCGTCGCTCAAAGGGTGGCGGGTTGAGGGCAATACGATGATCCTCAACCCCTGAAGCTCATACATCAAAATAAATTTTACATAATGTGTATTATCGGACTTATGGATATAACGAGATGAACTCGCTCTCAGACCCCCCTGACGCTGATATTGCGCCATTAATTGTGATTATGGCGCGGTTGCGTGATCAGCAAAATGGTTGCCCGTGGGACGTTGAGCAGACCTTTGCGACAATCGCGCCTTACACGATTGAGGAAGCCTATGAAGTCGCCGATGCGATTGAGCGGCTTGATATGCCGGCGCTGGTTGATGAGCTTGGTGACCTGTTGTTCCAAGTCGCCTTCCACGCGCGCATGGCCGAGGAAGCTGGTCATTTTGATTTCGCTGATGTCGTCAATGCGATTTGCGACAAGATGATCCGCCGCCATCCGCATGTCTTTGGTGAGAATAAGGACAAGCCCGATTGGGAGGCTTTGAAGGCGGCCGAACGCGGCACCTCAACTGACGCTAGTGCGCTTGGCGGTGTCGCTCTATCGCTCCCAGCGTTAATGCGCGCAGAGAAGTTGCAAAAGCGTGCGGCACGGACTGGCTTTGACTGGCCCGATGATCGCGGCGCACTCGAAAAAATATTTGAGGAAGTCGATGAGGTTAAAGCCGCTTCCTCAGATATTCACCGTGCTGAAGAAATTGGTGATTTGCTGTTCGCGGTCGTCAACTGGGCGCGACATCTTGGCGTCGAACCAGAAGAAGCGCTGCGCCGCGCTAACGGCAAATTTGAGAAGCGGTTTCGGGTGATGGAAGATATCGCTGGAGACGCATTTGCAGCACTTGATCTCGACGCGAAGGAAGCACTTTGGGTTCAGGCAAAGCTGCGCGACTGAAAACGCACGAAATCTTCATCGGATAGCCGCACTTCAATCAGCATCTGATCATCCTCAACGGCTTTGCCAACAACGCTGCCATGCGCATGAAGCCATGCGATAGCAGCGCCGTCGCCTGTCCCAACATTAATATGATGGATACGCCGCGCCTTGGTCAGGCGAGTCGAAAGCATAGCGAGCAACGAGGCAACACCCTCCCCCGTTAGCGCCGAGAGCAGCACGACATCGTCGCGGCGGGCAGCTTCCGCTTTATGAAACGCCTGCGCTTCAGCGCTCAGCTGATCAATTTTGTTCCATGCCTCAATAAATGGCGCACCGTTTTCGCCGCTAATCCCGATATCATTAAGTACCTTGATCACATCACCCTGCTGAGCGTCGCTATCTTCATGCGATATGTCTCGGACATGAAGGATCAGATCGGCGTCAATCACTTCCTCAAGTGTGGCATGAAACGCGGCAACAAGCTGCGTCGGTAGATCGGAGACAAATCCAACGGTATCCGAAAGGATCGCCTTATCAATACCGGGCAGCGATATGTGCCGCATTGTTGGATCAAGCGTGGCGAACAGCAAATCCTCCGCCATCACAGAAGCGCCCGTTAACCGATTGAAAAGCGTTGATTTTCCAGCGTTGGTATAACCAACCAGTGCAATCACCGGCCACGGCGCGCGTTTGCGACGGCTGCGGTGCAGCGTGCGTGTGCGGCTAACGTCAGCAAGTTCGCGGCGGAGTTTGGCCATGCGGTCACGGATCATCCGCCTGTCGGCTTCAATCTGGGTTTCACCCGGCCCACCAAGGAAACCGAAACCGCCGCGCTGCCGCTCAAGGTGAGTCCAGCTCCGTACCAGCCGTCCGGCTTGATAATCAAGATGGGCAAGTTCAACTTGCAAACGCCCTTCGGCACTCGCGGCACGTTCGCCAAAAATTTCTAGGATCAGCCCGGTTCGGTCAATTACCTTTGCTTTGAACGCGGTTTCAAGGTTGCGCTGCTGCACTGGGGTCAGCGACGTGTCAACGATCACAAGTTCAGCCTCGTGCATGTTGACGTTTGCGCTTAAAGTTTCGAGTTGACCGCTGCCAAATAGCGTTGCTGGCCTTACATCGCGGACTTTAACGCCCACTCGGTCAACCACGTCAATACCGATGGCAGCCGCAAGCCCTGACGCTTCTTCAAGCCGAGCGTCAATGCCGCGCGGCTTTGATCGACCGGTTTCAGGGCAAATAACGATGGCACGCGCACCGCGCGCGACACCGTCATCACTACTTCGGGAAAAAACGCTCAATCGTCGCCTGCGTCATCTTCTTCAGCAAGATTAAGCGGATTGGCCGGCTGAACCGTTGAAATTGCGTGCTTGTAGACAAGTTGCACCATGCCATCGCGTTGGAGCAGCATGCAGAACAGATCGTAAGCGGCAATTTCGCCCTGTAGCATTACCCCGTTGACGAGGAACATCGTTACCGGGTTAAATGTTTTTTGAACGTGAGACAGGAACACATCCTGCAAATGGCGGCCCTTGCGCTCGGCTTGCTCAAATGCCGCAGCGATTGGAACAAGATCGACCGCCGCACTTGGCATTACGGTTGAAATCGCATGTTTATAGATTAATTGTGATTGGCCATCGCGGCGTAGCAGCACTGAAAAATTATCAAACCAAGTGATAATCCCCTGCAATTTTACGCCCTTGACGAGGAACATCGTTACCGGGGTTTTGGTTTTACGGAGAGCATTCAGGAAGATATCCTGAAGGTTGTTTGACTTCTCGGGCATTTTTAACCTCTTATGCTATTGGCGGGTCATCGCCCGCTCCTGCGCCGTTACGCGGCGTCGTGTGTGCAAAATTTGTTTACAACATGACTTTGTTAGCATGAAAAATATTGCACGTCAGCAGCTTTCGTCATCCTCGTGGCGTAGTTCAGCCATCCCCAAAATCTTGAGTTTGCGGTGAAGCGCTGACCGTTCCATGCCGATAAACGTTGCCGTTCGCGAGATATTCCCCGAAAAGCGGCGAATTTGGATACGCAGATATTCGCGTTCAAATGTTTCGCGCGCTTCCCGAAGTGGGACACCCATCATCGCATTGACAGTGCCGCTGCCCGATGCCTGTGCCTCATTCACAATTTCGGTTGGCAGCATATCAACATCAATCCGACCAATCCGTTCGCCCGGCGCTAGAATGATCGTGCGTTCCACAATGTTGCGCAACTGGCGGACGTTGCCAGGCCAGTCATAAGCCTGAAGTGCTGCAATCGCCTCGGTTGCAATCGTGGGCGTGCGGATACGCCGTTCAGTGGCAAAGCAGGCAGTGAAATGATCCACGAGCGCTGGAATATCCTCACGCCGTTCAGTCAGCGGTGGCAGATGGATTGGCACAACGTTGAGCCGGTAAAAGAAGTCCTCGCGGAAACGGCCTGCGCGGATTTCCTCGATGAGATCTCGCGAAGTCGCCGAAACCACACGTACGTCAACCTTGACCATTCGCGTGCCGCCAACTCGTGCAAAGCTCTGATCGGTCAGCACGCGCAATATCCGCGCCTGTGTATTGAGCGGCATATCTGCAATTTCATCGAGAAACAGCGTTCCGCCATGCGCACGCTCAAGCAAACCGGGATGGATTTCATCATCACCCAATTCACGCCCGAACAAGATTTCCTCAACCTGATCGGGTGTCATTCGCGCCGCACTCGCAACGATGAAGGGGCCGCTAGAGCGATTGCTCCACTTATGAAGCAACCGTGCGGCGACTTCCTTGCCAACACCCGCTGGGCCGGTAAGTAAAACCCGGCTTCCAGTAGGCGCAACACGTTTGAGTGTTGCGCGAATTGTGTTAATCGTGCTTGATGTCCCGGTCAGTTCGTCATCAAATCCAATCTGCGCACGTAGATCAGCATTTTCGCGACGAAGGCGCTCGGTTTCGGTTGCGCGGGCAACAAGATGGAGCAGATGCTCAGCCTCGAATGGTTTTTCAATAAAGTCAGCCGCACCGCGTCGGATCGCCGCAACTGCGGTATCAAGATTACCGTGGCCTGATATTACCAAAACCGGGAGCGACGGATCACGCCGTTTGATTTCATCAAGCACCTCTAGCCCATCAAGTCGTGAGCCTTTGAGCCAAACATCAAGCAAGACAAGCGACGGTCGACGGTCGGCAATCGCGGCCAAAGCGGCATCGCTATCGGCGGCGCTGCGCGTTTCATAACCGTCATCTTCAAGAACGCCAGCCACGATCTCGCGAATATCGCTTTCATCATCCACTATCAGGATATCAAGGGCCATAAGTTAGCGACTCATAATTCGGGTAAGGTTGCGCGGGGTGGCTTCAGCGCTGTCATCCGGCTCATTAGCGGCCAAAGGAGTAAAGCTTTCATCAAACGACAGTGTTACAATCGTGCCGCCACCGCTGCGATCCGAAAATGTCATGCGTCCTCCATGTTCTTCAGCAATTTTCTTAACAATGGCGAGGCCAAGCCCGGTGCCGCGTTCGCGCGTCGTCATGTACGGCTCCGCCAGTCGTTCACGCTCCAGCGGTAAACCAATTCCATTATCTGCCACAGACAGGATAATGCCTTTGTCGGATTCGCGTATTATGCTGATTTTGATATCGCCGTGATGCGCTGCGTTCAATTCAGTAGCTGATCCAATTGCCTCAATGGCATTTTTGACAAGATTGGTCAGCGCCTGTGTCAATTGACGGCGATCACATACCATTGAGAGTGAAGTATCATTCGTGATAATCTGAAAATCAATTTCTGTATGCGCAACTTCTTGAAGAAAAACGGCCTGCCGACAAACATCAATCATCGACTCATTACGAAATATCGGTTTTGGCATCCGGGCAAACGAGGAAAATTCATCGACCATCCGCCTCAAATCGCCCACCTGCCGAACAATCGTATCGGTCAATCGTTCAAACATCGCCGGGTCGGTTTGAATTTCTTTGCTGAAACGCCGCTTAAGCCGATCTGCGGCAAGTTGAATTGGCGTCAGCGGGTTCTTGATTTCATGCGCAATGCGTCGCGCAACATCGGCCCAAGCAGCCCGACGTTGATCAGCCAATTGCGCAGTGATATCATCAAAAGTCAGTACATGGCCAAGCTCATCACGCGTAATTTTGACTGCGAGTGTACGTGTGCCATTTGCATTTTCAATCTCAACTATCTCATCGTTCATTCCACGTCGCAGAACGGCGTCAAGATCCGGCGCAATAATCGAAAGCGGTTCACCCAACGCTGATTGTGTATCCAGTAGCGCCATTGCCGAAAGGTTCATCACGCGGATACGGTGATCCTCGCCAACCGCCACAACGCCTGCCGTCACCCCGGTCAGTACTGCCTCAATAAACGCACGCCGACGATCAATCTGATCTGAAACCTCAACCAATTCACGGCGCTGCCCCTCTAACCGCTCGGTCATGCGGTTGAATGCATTGGCAAGTGTGCCAACTTCATCACGAGACTTAGCCGGTGCGACGCGGACGGTAAGATCGCCAGCCGTAACACGTCTTGCAGCGTCTACCAACTCTCCCACAGGCTTCACTAGCCGATCCGCAAATTGCAGCGCAACCCAGACTGCAAGCCCAACTATCAGCAGTGTAATCGCCATCAGTCCCGCGTGAAATTGAAGCTGAAGATTGCGCGAGCGTTCAACCAAATCATTGTAGTTTTTGAGGACAAGTGAAAAGCGCTTGGTCTGCGCCAGTGCCTGTTCATCACTTACACGTGCGGCATAAACATAGGCATCTTCTATGCCCGGTAAGGGTGTAATCGCCTGCATCCTCCCTAACCGATCCTGAAATACTGTCCGTTTTGATTTACGAAGTTGATCGACCACGGCAGGTGTCACCCAGTTGTCGGTTGGACGGTCATAAGGATTGACAAGGGCAATTGATTGCGAGCCACCCTTTGGCGTAATCTTGACGATGGCTGCTTCAGAGAGTTCACGAACGTAAACCTGATAAGCGAAATTTTCATTGAACGATTTACTCTGCACTGGTGCCACAGAGAGATTGAAGCTGAGATCACTCGCCATCAGTTCAGTTTCGCGAATGATCCGCTGCTGTTTTTCGGCATAAAATGTTTGTGCAAGCGTATTGGCATTTTCAAACATACTGCGCGCGCGATCTGAGTACCAAAACTCCACACCGTATTGAAACAGCAGTGACGCGAAAACGACGAGCATCAGCAAGGGAATGCTCGAAATCATTGAGAAAAGCGCGACTAGCCTGACATGAAGCCGGCCATTGCCCCCAATTGGCGAAAGTGCGGCGCGTTGCTTGGCCACGCGTCGGCCAAATAAGACGATCAGGGCAATTGCTGGAATGAGATTTGCGACTAAAAGCAGAGCAACGACGGGCGGGGTCACTGTCTGTGTGTTGCTGTTGCTCGTCGTAAGGATCAGATAAGTGACCATCGCGACAACCAGCATGAGGAGGAACGTTGCCAGTTCAATTCTTGGCAGCATTTGTCGACGACGTGTCATAATTGACAGTCGGCGAAACCATCGGTCTAGCGCAGGAGTTACAGAATTTACCATCTGCATTCGGCTTACGCTATTATCGTGGCATTTCCAACACAGTGTGTGGTCATTCAGCCGCAAACCATTTCAAAACTGGTCAAGCCTTTAGGTGCCGACCATGTGAAGGTTCAATACCGAGCTCGGACAGCTTCTTGCGCAATGTATTGCGATTAATGCCGAGCAACTTTGCTGCACGAATCTGGTTTCCGCGAACGGCCGCCATTGTTGTGACCAGCAATGGCCGTTCTATCGTTTCAAAAAGCCGGTGGTGGAGGCCATCGGGGGGTAAGTCCGTCCCAAAACTAGCGAAATAAAGACAGAGATGCTGCTGAACTGCCAGTGACAGGCTTTCATCAGCGAATTGGAGGGCAGCAGCAGGTGGGGTGTTTGTAACCGCCTGATCAAGCTGTTGATCAACCAACTCATCGGTAATGACTTCATCACGGGCCAATATCGCCAGCCTGCGCATCATATTTTCAAGCTCACGAACATTGCCTTGCCAGCCGTGCCGCGCAAGCCGCGCGCCCCCACTAAAGGCTAACGATTTACGTGGCAGGCCATCGCTTGCCGCACGGTCAAGGAAGTGGCGCGCAAGCAAAGCAATGTCATCACCCCGGTGGCGCAGCGGTGGCACCGCTATTGGTATCACATTAAGTCTATAATAAAGATCTTCTCGGAACGCGCCGTTTGCGATCAAATCGACCAGATTTTTGTGCGTGGCTGCAATAATACGGACATTTGCGCGAATGGTACGGCTGCCGCCAACGGTCGTGAACTCGCCGGATTGCAATACACGGAGTAGTCGGGTTTGCGCCTCCATCGGCATATCACCGATTTCATCAAGAAATAATGTGCCCCCCGCTGCTTGCTCAAATCGGCCTGAAACGCGCATTGCTGCCCCAGTAAAAGCACCGCGTTCATGCCCGAATAGCTCCGCCTCGATCAGATCACGCGGAATCGCGGCCATGTTAACAGCAATAAAGGGCCGCAACTTGCGCGCGCCCAGGTCATGCACTGCGCGCGCGACCAGCTCTTTTCCTGTACCCGATTCGCCAAGGATCAGCACGGTAAGGTCATTCGGAACAACACGCGCAATTGTTCGGTAGACATCCTGCATCGCTGGCGACCGACCAATCAGTGGCAAGGCATCATTATCATCAATAATTGCAAGTATGTCGCCCCCTACCCGCCGCCGCAGCCCATCACGCACTGCGCGGCAGAGTTCATCAAGATCAAATGGTTTGGGCAGATATTCAAATGCGCCTTGCTCAGTCGCACGGACAGCAGTTGAAAGTGTGTTCTGCGCCGAAAAAATGATAATCGGCATTTCTGGACTTCGCGCCAACCATTCGGGAACAAGATCAAGCCCATTGCCATCAGGTAGGATGACATCAGTAATCAGCAGATCAGGCGCAAAACTCTCAAACAGCACCCGCTGTTCAGCCACACTTGCCGCCGCTGCAACCAAATGCCCATCGCGGCGCAGCGCCTCTGAAACAACAGTGCGGATCGCTTCATCGTCATCAACAATCAGGATGCGACCACCGTTCATAGTGCCACCGTATCTGCGCGCGGCAGCAATATACGGAATACAGTCATTTCAGGCCTTCCTTCGCGGGCATATTGGATGACCCCGCCCATATCGCGGACAAGCTTATCAACCAGTGCAAGACCGAGCCCGCGCCCGCCGCGTTTTGAGGATATAAATGGCTCAAACAGATTTTCGGCAAGCTCGGCAGGCACCCCCGGCCCGTCATCAATCACGCAGAGTTCAATCGGCAGCAGCAACCGCTTCGCCCCGTTATTGGTCGCCACTGAAACACCGTGGCGATAACGGGTTGTCAGTTTGATCGTTCGCTTTTCGCTACCCTCAGTGGTTTCAGCCGCGTTTTTGAGCAAGTTGAGCAAAACCTGGATCATCGAATCGCGGTGTACCCGCACCATCGGCAGTGACGGATCATAAACCTCGACAATCTCAATCTGCGCGCCAAAGCCGCTTTGCGCCACATTGCGGGCATGATCGATCATCTGGTGGATGTTGTCTGCGGTAAAATCCATCGGGCGCGTGTCGGTAAAGCCCTGCATCTGGTCAATCAACGCAGCGATCCGGTCAACCTCAGTGCGGATTAACTTCGTCATGACGGCATCTTTGGCAGATACGCGCTGATCAAGCAGTTGCGCGGCCCCACTAATCCCCGACAACGGGTTTTTAATCTCATGCGCCAGCATTGCCGCAACACCAATCGCCGTCCGCGCGCCGCTGCGCCGTTCAAGCTGACGATTCTGATGCTGAACCCCAGCAATCGGACTCATCAAAATGATATACCAGCCAATATAATCACTAAGTGGATTGGCGTGGTAATCACCGTGAAAGCGCCCGCCTTTACGCGTAGCAATCTCAACATCAAACGCCGCCAATACATTGCCATCGATCGGCAAATAGCTTTCCGGAACTTTGACAACATCGACAAGGCGGCATCCGATCAAATGAGACGCGCTCTCGTTGAGCAATACCTCTGCCGCAGTATTAGCGCGAACGATCAGTCCCGAACGATTGATAACAATCAAGGCGGTGTGAAGCCCAGCGAGAAGCTCATCCGCCGAAGGCGTGGCACCACTAAAGGTCAAGCGGCAGCCTTTGATAGCCAAGGCGTATAAAATTGCTCAAGCATTTCAAGCACGACCTTTGGATCAGGAATTTGATTGACCGCGTTGCGAAATTCGGCTGATCCGGTCAAACCTTTGGTGTACCAACCAATATGCTTGCGCGCCATATTGACGCCAGTTATGTTGTCATAATGTTCAAGCATTGCTTGATAATGCTTAGTAATTAAATAATATTGCTCTTCAACTGTTGGGTCAGCCATTACCGTCCGCCCCGTCAACGCTTGCATCACCTGGGCAAGCAACCAAGGGCGACCATAGGCACCCCGGCCAATCATCACGCCGTCAGCGGACGACTGTTCAAGCGCGCTTTGCGCATCTTCAACCGAGCAAATATCACCGTTTGCGATCACAGGAATACGCACCGCCTCCTTCACTCGGCGGATGAACGCCCAATCAGCCGACCCTTTATACATTTGGCAGCGCGTCCGCCCGTGAACAGTGATCAACTGCGCGCCCAAATCCTCGGCAATATGGGCAAGTTCAGGCGCGTTAAGACTAGAATGATCCCACCCCATCCGCATTTTGACTGTGACGGGCACCTTAACCGCGTCAACCGTGGCTTTAATGATGCTCGCGGCAAGCGGCAAATCGCGCATCAGCGCTGACCCTGCGTCACCGTTGACCACTTTCTTCACCGGACAGCCCATATTGATATCGATAATCGCCGCACCGCGATCTTCATTGAGCTTTGCAGCCTCGCCCATTTCATAAGGCGCACAGCCAGCAAGCTGCATTGAAATTGGCTCTTCGACTGCGTCCCACGCTGCCTTTTGGAGCGATTGGCGGGTTTCGCGAATCATTGCCTGACTCGCGATCATCTCAGACACATTGAGGCCGGAGCCATAGTGACGGACGATTTTGCGGAACGGCATATCGGTAACGCCAGTCATCGGCGCTAGGATGACGGGGGTTTCAATAATGATCGGGCCGATGGCGATTGGCTTAATACGAGTCATGATACTGCCTAAAAAACAGGCAATTTCTTACATGACTTCATGCCGCAGTGCAACAATGCTATTCGTTGGGCATCAAATATGCCAAGGCGCGGCTGCTCTGGAGCGGATTCGGCCCCGTTTGAAAAGGATCAATGGACGTCATGCCTGAATGCCGTAACGTCGCACTTATTGTCGCTGCTGGAAAAGGCGCGCGTGCAGGCGGCGCGATCCCAAAGCAATTTGCGCTGTTGGCGGGCGTTCCAATGATCGCACGCGCTGTTGATGCTTTTTCCGCGCACCCTGCGATTGATGCCATTTATGTTGTTATCGGCGAAGGTCAGCATGAATTGCTCCACAGCGCACTTGCTGGACGCAAAATCGCAGGCGCAGTTACGGGCGGGCTAAACCGGGTTGACTCGGTGCGCACTGGGCTTGACGCTATTGCAACTAATGGGGGTGCAGAGCGTGTCCTTATTCATGATGCAGCACGTCCACTGCTTCCACTGGCGGTGATTGATCGATTGCTTTCAGCGCTTAAAACAGCCCCGTGTGCGGTGCCAGTTTTGCCCGTGAATGATACCCTGGCACAGGGCGGAAACGCGCTTGGCGATGTTATTGACCGTGCTGCTTTAGTTCGTGTCCAAACACCGCAGGCAGCGCATTTTGATGCCGCCGTGACGTCACATCGTGCGTGGTCTGGCGGTGTTGCAACTGACGATGCGCAAATGTTTCGCGCTGGCGGCTTCTTGGTGGCAACGGTAGAAGGTGATGTGATGCTCGAAAAAATAACTCATGCTGATGATTTTGCAGCAGCAGAAGCGCGACTTGGCGCTGGTTTAGTCAGTCGAACCGGGCTTGGCTTTGACGTTCACCGATTTGAGGAAGGGCTTCCGCTTTGGTTATGTGGAGTTGCTGTGCCGCATACTCACGGTCTTGCTGGGCATAGCGACGCCGATGTTGCGCTACATGCGCTTGCCGATGCGATTTTTGGAGCGATTAGCGCTGGTGATATCGGCGATCATTTCCCGCCATCTGATCCGCAGTGGAAAGGCGCAGCCTCAGCCCAGTTTTTGGAATATGCGCGCGATCTGGTTGGCAAGCGCGGCGGCATTATTGATCATGTTGACGTCACTATCATCTGCGAAATGCCCAAAATTGGGCCATATCGCGAAACCATGCGTGCCCGGCTTGCCGAATTATTACGCATTGAAATGACGCGGGTTAGCGTGAAAGCCACGACGACTGAACGGCTCGGCTTTACCGGGCGCGGCGAAGGCATCGCGGCACAGGCGATTGCCACTATCAGGAGTTTTTGATGAGACTTGGAACAGTGGGTCGCGCAGCGATTTTGCTCTTGATCGCAACGATGCCTACGCAGGCCGTCGCGCAAATATCGGTGAAGGCTTGCCTTTCTGGCGAGGAAGCTGAAGGCCTAGTGACTTACGCCCTTCCCGCCGCCGTGCGCGCGATCTCTATTCACTGTGCTAAGACACTTCCAGCGACTGCGCCTCTTGTGCAATCGGGCATTGTCACTGCCGCCCGCTATCAAGTCGATGCAGACAAGGCATGGCCTGTGGCAAGCGCAGCCTTTGACAAATTATCAGGCCTTCCCGTTGCCAAAATGATGGGAGAGAATGTGCTTAAACCTTTGATAGAAAAGACGGTTTCTGCAGGCGTTATTCGAAACCTTCAACCCAAGGATTGTATGACGGCTGATCGCTTAATCAACATCCTTCAGCCCCTGCCCACCCGCAATATGGCAATGCTGATCACTGCCCTCATCGAAACCGGCAACCCGTCCACTCGCGCGAAGTTACCGATTGCACTCTGCGCAGCACCTTTGGCAACACCTACCACTCAAACGAGCAGCAAATGACCGAGGGACTCGATCCGCGCCTAGTCGCGCTCGCAAGCGAAGTCATTGCGGCAAACCGTGCACTTGGCAGGCGGCTTGTTGTCGCAGAAAGTTGCACTGGCGGGCTGGTTTCTGCCGCGCTCACTGCAATTGCAGGTTCCTCAGATGTATTTGAGGCTGGCTTTATAACCTACGCAAATAGTGCAAAAATTTCGAGCCTTAACCTCTCAACTGACATATTGGAAACCTTTGGCGCTGTCTCAATCGCAACAGCTTGGGGCATGGCACAGGGCGCGCTTGTGCAGTCAGAAGCTGATGTCGCTGTAGCGATCACAGGCATTGCTGGGCCAGATGGCGGTAGCCTACAAAAACCCGTTGGAACGGTCGTATTTGCACGCGCGAAGCGCGGTGAAAACCCGAGAGATGTTATCGCTGATACGAAGCAATTTGGCGATATTGGTCGCGGTTCGATCCGAATTCAAGCAGCACTGGTTGCGCTTGAGCTACTGATGCCGGGTGCAGAACCATAAAGCGCCTCAGCGCGTGTCACAAAAGCATCCGTCATCTTGTTGAGAGCACGTTCAAACACTTGCCCTGCAAGCGCCTCAAAAATCTTCGATTTGAACGCAAAATCTACTGAAAAATCGATATTACAGCCGCCACCGGGGCGCTCCGAAAAATGCCATTCATTGCGCAGAAACTTCAGTGGGCCATCAATATAATCAACTTGAATCGTTGTCGGGCGCGACTTCACAACGCGTGAGGTAAAATTTTCGCGTAACCCCTTAAAGCCGACAATTAGGTCAGCCATCATTTCATGATCATTATTTGAACGTATCCGAACCGCGCTCACCCACGGCAGAAATTCACCGTAGCGCGCAACATCGGCGACTAGATCGAACATCTGGGTTGCACTCCATTTGAGCACACGGGTTTCGCTATGCTTTGGCATGAACGCTATTTTTTGCCGCAAGCTGCGTAGCACGTGCACTTTGCATTGATGCGAAATCACGGTCAGCATGATAACTTGACCGCGTCAGCGGCGTTGCCGCAACGAGCAAAAATCCTTTTGCGCGCGCAATTGCGGCGTAGGCATCAAAGGCACGCGGCGGCACGAATTCAATGACCTTGGTATGCTTGGGGGTTGGTTGCAGATATTGCCCCATAGTGAGAAAATCGACATCGGCGGAGCGCATATCATCCATCACCTGATGCACCTCAAGCCGCTCCTCACCAAGGCCGAGCATCACACCCGACTTGGTGAAAATTGATGGATCATGCCGCTTCACGCTCTCAAGCAAACGCAGCGACGCATAATAACGCGCACCGGGGCGGATCGTTGGATAAAGCCTCGGTACTGTTTCGAGATTATGGTTATAAACATCTGGTCTTGCAGTAATAATTGCTTCAACCGCACCTTCGGCTTTATTACGAAAATCGGGCGTTAAAATCTCAATAGTCGTGTTCGGCGTTGTCCGGCGAAGTGCTTCAATCACTTTCACAAAATGCGATGCGCCGCCATCGGCAAGGTCATCGCGGTCAACACTCGTCACTACAATATGTTTAAGGCCTAGTTCGGCCGCTGCATCGGCAACATGTTGAGGCTCGTTTACATCAAGTGCACGCGGCATTCCGGTTTTCACGTTGCAAAACGCACATGCCCTAGTGCAAGTATCGCCCATGATCATAACGGTCGCGTGCTTTTTCGTCCAGCATTCGCCGATGTTGGGGCAAGCTGCCTCTTCACACACTGTTGCCAAGTTAAGTCGGCGCATAATCGCCTTGGTTTCGGCGAATCCGACTGAGGTTGGTGCTTTCACCCTGATCCAGTCAGGTTTGCGGACGCGCGCAGTAAGGATTGTTTCAGACATATTATGCGCCATAGCGCCTGATTGTCATCGGTTGAAGCAGTTTGTGTTGCCAGCCCCCCTCACCGCCCGCTAGCAGATTTATATGGCTGATTTTGTAACACTTATCGCTGGATATCATCGTTTTCGCAGAACTGGCTGGCAACATGAACGGCAACGATGGGCGGAATTGGCTGAAAGCCAATCACCCAAGGTGATGGTAATCGCTTGTTCGGATAGCCGGGTTGATCCCGCAACTATTTTTGATGCGTCACCCGGAGAGATGTTTGTAGTGCGCAACGTTGCCAATCTTGTGCCGCCGTTTGAACTGAGCGAGGGGCGACACGGCGTTTCTGCAGCTTTGGAGTTTGCGGTGACTCAGCTTAATGTGCCTGAAATCGTAGTCATGGGTCATGGGGGATGTGGCGGCTGCATCGCGGCACTCAGCCAAGGTTTTAAGGATGCGAAACCAGGTGAAGGCGGGTTTATTTCGCGCTGGATCGATATACTTGATGACGCCCGTGCGCTGGTTGTTGATCAGCACGGCCATAATCAAAGTGCGGCTGCACTCCGCGCAATGGAGCATGAGGCAATTAAGGTAAGCCTCGCCAATCTACGCACTTTCCCTTGCATTCGTGCGCGCGAAGCCCAAGGCAAAATCACCCTACACGGAGCCTATTTTGCTATTGACGATGGGTTGCTCCACATTCTTGATGAAGCCAGCGGAGCGTTCGCTGCCGTTTAACCAGTCGCTGCGTGAGAAGCAGCACGGCCAAGTATATCAAGCGCTTTTAATCGTGCGAAATCAACCACTTGTCCAGCAAGTAAGTTGATTTGGTTTGCCACACCCTGATCAATAATCGCACCACTATCGGCAAAAACAGGCTGCGCAGAGTTAATTGCAACCGCCATTGGCGTTGGCCAGCCACGCAGTGCGTGGGTAATGCTGCGCAACGTTGCCAACGTAGATCCAGTCGCTTGCCAACCCGCTGCAACCGCGATCAGTCCAACTGCGCGCCCTTCAAAGTAAACTCGTTCATCCTTCGCCATATCTTCAACATAGTCGAGCGCATTCTTGATTAGCCCTGATACTGTGCCGTGATAACCTGGCGAGGCGATGATAATCCCATCGGCACGGCGCAGTGCCGCAATTAGTGCACGAGTCGGTTCGGTGCGTTCACCACCATAACTGTACATTGGCATGTCAAGCGCTTTGCCATCGAAAAACAGCGTATCAGCACCTGCCGTTTCTGCTGCGTTCAATGCTTCGCGTAGAATACGCTCAGTAGAACCAGTGGCGCTACCAGTGCCACCAAGGCCAACAATTAGAGGTCTTGAAACTGTCATATTCGCTCTTGCCTAGCCGCCAAGCAGCATCCCCGCAAGCGCCGCACTCATTAGATTTGCCAGACTGCCCGCGACAAGCGCCTTGATGCCGAGCTTGGCAATCATCGGGCGTTGATTGGGGGCAAGGCTGCCCGTCACCGCCATCTGGATCGCGATTGAGCTGAAATTGGCAAAACCGCAAAGCGCAAAGGTGATGATCGCCACCGATAGCGGCGAAAGCGCGGTATTTTGGCCAAGACTGATAAATGCCACAAATTCGTTGAGGACAACCTTGGTGCCAAACAGGCCGCCCGCCGCACCCGCCTCATTCCACGGTACACCGATCAGAAACATGATCGGCTTGAACACTGTCCCCAAAATCGCCTGAAAACTGAGATCGGGATAGCCGAACCACGCCCCTGCCCCGCCCAGTATCCCGTTAGCGAGCGCAACAAGCGCCACGAAAGCCAGCACCATCGCCCCCACTGCAACCGCGAGCTTGACCCCGGTTTGCGCGCCCTGTGCCGCCGCCATAATCACATTGGCAGGCTTTTCCTCATCGTGGCTGGCATCAGCAAAAACAACAGGATCAATTTCTTTGTCATTTGGATCATCGGGCATCATGATTTTGGCCATGAGAATGCCACCGGGCGCCGCCATAAAACTCGCCGCGAGAAGATAGTCGATCTTGATCCCCATCGACGCATAAGCCGCAAGGATCGTGCCCGCGACGCCCGCCATCCCCGATGTCATCACGAGGAAAAGCTGCGACGGCGTAAGGCTCGCGAGATAAGGGCGGATAACGAGCGGGCTTTCGCTTTGCCCAACAAAGATATTGGCCGCAGCACAGAGCGACTCAACCTTGGAAACACCTGTCACCTTTTGAATCCCGCCGCCGACCCATTTGACGATCAATTGCATGATGCCGAGATAATAAAGGATCGAAATGAGCGACGCGAAAAAGATGATAACCGGAAGTGCGGCAATCGCAAAGCTGTTGCCACCAATTTCAGGCTTTGCGAGCGGGCCGAATAGGAAATCAATCCCCGCCTGCGCATAACCAAGCAGATTTGAAACGCCTTGAGACATGGCCGCAATCACGCGCTTGCCCGCAGGGACATAGAGCACCAGCAATGCGATCCCGGCCTGCATCGCAAACGCCGCACCCACCACGCGGAGCCGAATATTCTTACGGTCTGATGAGAGCGCGAAGGCAATCAATAAAAGTAGGGCAATCCCCGCCGCACTAATCAACAAACTCTGCATAATCGGATTATCCCCTGTCGCGTCACCATTTTGCATTCACGATACAGGCTTCGCGCGATTGGGCTACCCCTTGGTCGATGATTTTTCGTGTTTGGTAGATATGAATTGGCGACTTTCGTTGGTCATATGCCAAACCGTACGATAAGAATTAAAAATACATAAGGGGAGATATCATGCGCACGATCCTGTTTCTGGCAAGTCTTTCGGCCATCACCGTTCCCGCATTTGCCGATGTTCCAAAGCCTGCTGCGCTCGTCGCAGACGGTATCCCGGCGGTGCCTGACGAACTGGCAGCAAGGTCGCGGCCCTATATGGAGTTTCGCACTGCAAGCTTTGTTGATTGGCATCCCACCGATAAATCAATGCTGGTCGCCACACGTTTTGGCAATACGGCTCAGCTTCACCGCGTTGCTGGGCCGATGATGGCGCGCAAACAGATTAGTTTTGAGGCGGAACCCGTCGGCAATGGCAGTTGGGCACCCAAGCGCGGCGATGTCTTGCTGGTTCAAAAAGATGTTGGCGGCGGCGAATTTTTCCAGCTTTTTACGCTCAAGGATGGCCAGCTTACCCTCCTGACTGACGGCAAAAGCCGCAACAGCTTGGACGCATGGAGCATAGACGGTGAATTGATCGGGTATAGCTCAACCCGGCGCAATGGCACTGATAATGATCTTTATGTGATGAACCCGCGTGACCCAAATACCAACCGTATGGTGGCCGAGGTTAAGGGCGGCGGATGGGCAATCGCGGCATTCGCACCCGATAAAAAGTCAGTGATTGTCGCACAATATATCTCGGTTACAAAAGTCAACCTTTCGCGGCTTGATCTCGCCACCGGCAAAATGACGGCGATTGGTGATCATGCCAAAAACATTGCTTATGGTCGCATTGAATATACTCCAGATGGCGCATTATGGGTGACTTCAGATGAAGGCTCCGAATTTCAACGGCTTGGCATCCTTGCCCCTGTGACTGGCGCGTTTGCGCCGCGCGGGCCAGCCGAAAAATGGGATGTTGATACGTTTGACATCGCGCCTGATGGCAAGACGATTGCCTATGTCACCAACGAAGCGGGGCAAAGCAAGTTAAAGCTGCTCAATCCACAAACAAATGCGGCGCGCGTGGTGAACGGACTGCCAGCGGGCATCGTTGGCGGGCTTGAGATTGCCGAATGGGGCGATATCGGCATCACCTTCACCTCGGCCAAAAGTGCGGCTGATGCCTATAGCATCAATCCCAAAACGCTTGCGGTCACGCGCTGGACAGAGAGTGAAACTGGCGGGCTTAATGTTGCCAAGAATGTCGATCCTGTGCTGATTGCGGTCAAGAGTTTTGACGGTCTTGAAGTGTCGGGCTTCCTCTATCGCCCTGATCCAGCAAAATTCCCCGGTAAGCGCCCGCTGATCATCAATATCCACGGTGGGCCAGAGGGACAGAGCCGCCCCGGATTTCAGGGCCGCAGCAATTATTTGCTCAATGAACAAGGCATCGCGATCTTTTATCCCAACGTGCGCGGCTCGACGGGTTATGGCAAAACCTTCGTCAGCCTCGACAATGGCCCATTCAAGCGCGAGGATTCGGTTAAGGATATTGGGGCATTTCTCGATGTACTCGGCAATGATGCTGGGCTTGATGCAAAGCGCTTTGCAGTGACGGGCGGCTCCTACGGCGGTTATATGTGTTATGCCGCCGCCATTCAGTACCGCGAGCGATTGACCAGCACCAACTGCATCGTGGCGATTTCAAACTTCGTGACCTTCCTTGAAAACACGCAAAGCTATCGCCGTGATTTACGCCGCCCTGAATACGGTGATGAACGTGATCCAGCGCAGCGCGCCAAGCTGCTCGAAATTTCGCCGCTCACCCGCGTCAGTGAAATTACCAAGCCGATGATGGTGGTGACAGGCGGCAATGATCCGCGCGTGCCCGCATCGGAGGCTGATCAGATCATCAAGGCCATCCGCGCCAAGGGCGGTATCGCATGGAGCCTGCTTGGCCAGAATGAAGGCCACGGCTTCGCCAAGAAGGAAAATATCGATTATCAATTCTGGGCAAGCCTAATGTTCTGGCAAAAAACGCTGCTTGGGCAGGGGCAGATACAATAATCTGGAATTGACGTGCCGCGCGAAATAGGTGTTAACGCGCGGCATGACTCTTCAAGGCCCAACCACCAACAGCTTCATTTCGCAGCGGCTCAAGCTCAACTATGCCGATTGGGGCAACCCCGCTGCGCCGCCGCTGCTCCTGATCCACGGTGGCCGCGATCATTGCCGCAGTTGGGATTGGGTCGCCGAGGAATTGCGCGGCGATTGGCATATTATCGCGCCCGATCTGCGCGGCCACGGGGATAGCACCTGGTCACCCGATGGCAATTATGAACTGCCGGCCTTTGTTTATGATCTTGCGCAGCTTGTGCACCAGTTGAACCTTGCGCCAGTTACCATCGTCGCGCACTCGCTGGGTGGCAATATCGCGACGCGCTATACCGGGCTTTACCCTGAAAATGTCCGCAAATTGGTGGCGATCGAGGGACTTGGCCCCTCCCCCAAAGTCGAGGCCGAACGTGACGCAATTGGCATCCGTGCCCGCACGCGCAAATGGATTGATGGCAAGCGCAGTGCGGCTGGGCGGCAGCCAAAGCGCTATCCAACGCTTGAGGCCGCACTTGAGAGGATGAAAGGTGAGAATAGCTACCTCACCGATGAGCAAGCGCGCCACCTGACAGTTCACGGCATTAGCCGCAATGAGGACGGCACATGGAGCTGGAAGTTTGATAATTACCTCAATATCTGGGCTGCGTTTGATATGTCGCGCGCTGATCTCCACGCAATCTGGGCGGCAATCACCTGCCCAACCCTGATGCTGTACGGCGCGAATAGCTGGGCCTCAAACCCTGAAAAAGATGGCCGTATCAGCCATTTCAGTACCGCACGTGTGGTTGAGTTTGAAAACGCGGGCCACTGGCTCCACCACGATCAATTTGATCGCTTCATACGCGAAATCAAAGCATTTCTCTAATATCAGGGCAGCAGCTATGGCAAATCCGGGAATGGATAGTGAAACATTCGACGCCTTTATAGATCAGCTTCAGCGCTATGTGCGCGAACGTCTAATCCCGGCGGAAAAGGCGATCCTCGAAACTGATCTGATTCCCGATGCGATCCTTGCTGAGATGCGCGATATGGGGTTGTTTGGGCTGACGATGCCCGAAGAATATGGCGGCTCAGCGATGAACGTGTCGCAATATATCGAGACGATCCGCCGGCTTTCCTATGCGATGCCGGCGTTCCGCTCGATTATCTCGATCAACATTGGGATGACCTGCTCGGCGATTGTCAAAAGTGGTACGGCAGAACAGCGCGCGCACTGGCTGCCGCGCCTTGCTGCTGGCGAAATTGCCTCCTTTGGCCTCACCGAACCCGTCAGCGGATCGGATAGCGCGGGGATGCAAACCAGCGCTGTGCACAGCGGCAATGGCTATGTCCTCAATGGCACCAAGCGTTACATCACAAATGCGCCGTTTGCGCGTGTCGCCCTGATCATGGCGCGGACGAGCAAAGAGGCGTTGCCCAAAAACGCGCATGTCAGCGCCTTTCTCGTGCCGATGGATACGACGGGGGTTATGGTCGGTAAATCAGATAAGAAAATGGGTCAGGCTGGATCGCACATTGCCGATATCATCATGGAGGATGTCCATGTGTCAGGCGATGCGTTGCTCGGCGGTGAAGAAGGTAAAGGCTTTCAAACCGCGATGCAAAGCCTTGATAATGGCCGGCTTTCGGTAGCGGCTGCCGCCACAGGCTATGCGCGGCGGATGCTCGATACTGCAATCCGTTATGCTGGTGAGCGCAAGGCGTTCGGCGAACCGATTGCCAATTTTCAGCTTATCCAGGCCATGCTCGCCGATAGTGAGACAGAGATTTACGCGGCTGAATGTATGATCGCCGATGCCACCCGGCGGGCGGATGCTGGGGAGAACATCCTGCGTAAGGCCGCTGCCGCCAAAATGTTTGCTTCCGAGATGTGCGGGCGCGTGGCGGATCGCTGCGTGCAAATCCATGGCGGCGCTGGTTATTTGGCCGAATATGAGGCCGAGCGCTTTTTCCGTGATGCCCGAATCTACCGGATTTATGAGGGTACCACGCAGATTCTTCAGCTTGTAATCGCGAAAAACATGCTCCGCGAATTTGGCGTTGGGGTTTAGATGTACCCGCTGCTCAACGGATTATCGATTATCGAAGCTTCATCGTTCGTCGCATCACCAACGGCGGGGCTATATCTCGCGCAAATGGGTGCCGAAGTTATCCGCGTTGACCAAATTGGTGGCGGCCCTGATTTCAACCGCTGGCCAAAGGCGGAGAATGGCGCAAGCCTTTATTGGGAAAATCTCAACCGCGCCAAAAAATCAGTCGCGCTTGATCTCAACAAGCCCGAGGCGCGCGAAATTTTGCAAGAGCTGGCCGCCAAAACGGGTCAATTCATTACCAATTTTCCTGTTGGTGGCTTCCTTTCACACGAAAATCTCGTCGCCAAGCGAAGCGACATGATCACCGTGCGCGTGATGGGCATGGCGGATGGCGGGCCTGCGCTGGATTACACCGTCAACGCCGCAGTCGGCTTTCCTGATTTGACTGGCACCGGGCCGGAACCCGTCAATCATGTCCTTGCCGCTTGGGATTTGCTGACGGGAGCCTATAGCGCCTTTGCGATGATGATCGCGCTCCACCACCGCAGCGCTACCGGGCTTGGCCAGGAAGTGCGGGTGCCGCTGTCTGACGTTGCGATTGGCACCGCCGCCAATCTTGGGATGCTTGCCGAGGTGCTTCACACCGGCGAAAATCGCGAACGGTTTGGCAATAGCGTGTACGGCGCGTTTGGGCGTGACTTTGTGACAGGCGACGGGGTTCGTTTGATGATCATGGCAATCACCCCGCGCCAATGGACTGGGCTTGTCTCAGTTTTGGGGATATCTGAAAATGTTGCGGCGATTGAGGCAGAACGCAATGTCTCGCTGATCAAGGACGAGGGGCTTCGTTTTACCCACCGTGATGCACTTTTTCCGTTGGTGGAGGCGAAGGTTGCCACTTGGAATTACGCTGATTTGAAAAGCGCGCTTGATAAGGTTGGCGGATGTTACGGCGCGTATCAAACGATGAAGGACGCCGCGAGTGACCCTGTGCTGGTCACCAATAATCCAATGTTTGGATCGGCTGCAAACCCAAGCGGGCTTGATTATCCTGCCGCAGGGTCGCTGGCGTCGATCCCGCAACTCGACCGCGCGCCGCCTCGATCGGCACCCCGGCTTGGCGCACATAGTGATGAGATTCTTGAACGCGTGCTTGGTCTTTCAAGCGGGCAAATCGCGACACTTCATGAT
>JAYUIX010000103.1:0-2228 GCA_043765635.1 Sphingomonadales bacterium | reverse complement strand
AAAACCAAGCTGGTCGGCGATGTTGCCTTTGCTGAGGTGGCGCAGGTCGCAGGATCGATTTCGCCCGTTCCCGGCGGCGTTGGCCCGATGACGATTGCGTGCCTGCTCCACAACACGCTTCAAGCGGCGCGTGCCCGCTCAGGATTGGTATCTGAATGACCGAGCTTTTCATCTCCGCCTTCGTCACTTTCTTTGTGGTGATCGATCCGCCGGGCTGCGCGCCGATTTTTAGTAGCCTGACCGCAGGCACCGACGCCGCCCACCGGCGCGCGATGGCGATCCGTTCAGTGCTCGTCGCGAGCGGGATATTGCTGGTGTTCGCGGTGTTTGGCGAAGATTTGCTTGGCGCGCTCGGGATCAGCCTTGATGCGTTTCGCGTCGCTGGCGGGATCATGCTGTTCCTCATTGCGCTCGATATGGTGTTTGAAAAGCGCACCGAACGCCGCGAAAGCCGCGCGCAGGATGTGAAAGCCAATCCTAAGCATGAAGATATCTCAATCTTCCCAATGGCCATCCCGATGATCGCGGGGCCGGGGTCAATCGCATCGGTGATGCTGCTGATGGCCAAGAGCAACGGCTTAACCGAAAGCCTGATTGTGCTGAGCGCGCTTGGTGCGATGCTTGTGTTGACGCTGATCTCGCTGCTGCTCGCCGGGCCGCTGATGAAGCTGCTCGGCTACCGCGTAGAGGCGATGATCACGCGGATATTGGGGGTTGTGCTTGCGGCCCTTGCCGCACAATTTGTGATTGATGGGATCAAGGCGAGCTTTACCTAGGGTTGATCATCCTCACGCCGTTTGGCGACAGCCACGGCGCAAAGGCGGCTAGATGCGCCTCGACTGATGAAGCGATACTGTAGCGCTCGGCTGATTTCCGCGCGCGCTTCAGGCAGGGCGGATCATCAATCGCACAAACGATAGCCTGTGCCAGAGCGGCCGGGTCGGCAATCGGTACTGGTTTTGGCAAACCAGCATCTTGCAACATCTCGGTTAGCCCCGGCGCGCAATCTGTCGCCACAACCATAGTCCCGCACGCAAGCGACTCGATTGGCGTCGCTGGCAGCCCTTCCCAACGCGAAGACAAGACGAGCATGTCACTTGCAGCATAGAATGGCAGCGGATCTTTTATAAACCCTGCAAAGGTGACGCGATTTGATAGACCAAGAGTAACCACTTGTTGCTCAATTGTTGATCGCAAAGGGCCATCCCCAACAAGCGTCAAATGCCAAGCACGATGCTTGAGCAAAGCGAGCGCCTCAAGCAGTGTTGCATGATCTTTTTGCTCGGAGAAACGTGCGACAGAAAGCATTTGAGGAACGGCCCCAGCAATCCTTGGCGAACGCTGCTGACCTGTCGTCAGCATCCCGTCGGTTACATAAGGGTTCGGGGTAACAATGAAGCGGTGCATAATGTCAGGTGTCAACGCCGTCGAAGCATTTGCGTCTGCTTGGCTCAATACCAAAGTCTTGGTGCCAAGCCGTGCTGTTAGCCCAAAACGCAGGTTGCGAAACCACTGCACCCCGCTCTGCGTTTCGGGGCGCTTAATCGGATTGGTTATTTTCTGAAATGCGGCGGTTCTGCCACCAAGCCGAGCGGCGATTGCAGTGGCAAGATTGCTTTGATTACCCGCCGACAGCAGAATGCGCGGCTGGTATTGGCGCACCATTTGCACAAGCGAGGGAATCTGGAACAGCATCGCACTGCTCCGCTTCGCGCGCCTTTTATGCGTCACGATACGAACGGTGACATTATCAGCGATCAAAAAGCGCGATTCGCCCTCATTATGGGTAAGCCATATCTCTGTTGCGAGACCACGCGCCGCAAAGCCGTTAGCAAGGAGGATGGCAACGCGGTCCAGCCCGCCGTCTCCGGGTCGATAAAGATAAATGACGACATCAGGCTTACTATACGCAACACGCTTCACAACTGGCCGAACCTTTCATCCCCCTGTAAGAGAGAATGACGTGGCGGATCGTGCTATTCGGCAACCTCGGCGAGGATCGTAAGCCCTTTGTCGTTCACTTCGGCAAAGCCACCTGTAATCATCAACCGTTCAGCCGCTGCACCTGCGCTCGCGTAAATCTCAAGCGCAGCATTATCCCGAATTGTGGTCATTGTAGGGCTATGCCCTTCAAGCACACCAAAATCACCCTCGGTTCCGGGGACGACGACCATATACACCTCTTCGCTGCGGACGAGGCGTTCTGGGGTGACGAGTTCAAAGTGGAG
>JAYUIX010000102.1:0-6232 GCA_043765635.1 Sphingomonadales bacterium | reverse complement strand
CCGCGAGTGCCGCAACCGTCCATTGGGCTTTGCTCTCCGCTTGCTCAGGCATTAAATCCCCCAAAAATCATTTCCAAAAGCGACCCATAATTTAGTGGTTTACGTTCATTGCATTCGAAGTCAATATGATAGGAGAAGGGGTGACGCATGACGCTGAGTAAACGCGCATATTGGCAGATGATCAACGAAAGCCGCGATTTGGCGATGCACTTCGAAACGCTCACCCACCGGCTCTACAGCGCGGACTGCAATTTCAACGCAGGCGCACCTGTGGATCATTGCGCGGGCGCAGATGCGATGCTCTCACGTTTTTGGGCACCATTGATCCACGCTTTCCCCGATTTGGAGCGGCGCACCGACATTTTGATGGGCGGTGTATTTAAGGATGGCGATTGGATCACCACGACGGGTAACTTCGTCGGGCATTTTCAAAATCCGCTTTACGGACTTGCACCAAGCGGGCGGCCGCATTTTATCCGCTACGGCTGGTTTGACCGGATTGTCGGCGACCATGTCGTTGAAAGCTATGTCTTGCTTGATCTCACCCGGTTGATGATTGAGACGGGCGCGTGGCCCCTGCGCCCGCAACTCGGCGAAAGCTGGTCACCTGCGCCTGCCACGCAGGACGGGATAATGCTTGATGGCCAAGACCTTGGGGAGTCGGATAAAAGCCTCAAACTTGTCGAGGCGATGATCGCGGGACTCATGTCTTATGATGGCCAATCGCTTTCGAGCATGGGTATGCGGCGTTTCTGGATACCGCAGTTTGGCTGGTACGGCCCCGGCGGCATTGGCAGCGCGCGCGGCCATCCCGATTATGAACGCGCGCATCAAGGCCCGTTCCTCAAGGCGTTTCCAGACCGCATCGGCGGCAATCATAAATGCCGGATCGGCGAAGGAGGCTATGTCGCCTCAACCGGCTGGCCAAGCATCAACGCAACCCACAGTGGTGACGGTTGGATCGGCATCCCAGCGACAGGAAAACGCATCACTCAGCGCATCATGGATTTTTGGCGCCGCGAGGATGAGATGCTCGTCGAAAACTGGGTATTTATCGATATGATCGATCTGCTCAATCAGTTTGGCATTGACCTCCTCCCCAATTACAATCGAGAAACAACATGATCCGTGCCGAAGATATTTCAAAAGGGCGGCGGATTGCGGCACTTTGCTTTCTGCTGGTCGCCTATTTCTTTTACGCATGGTCATGGAACACAGTCGACATATTGCGGCCTTACATCAAGGAAAGCCTCAACCTCTCGCTGACGCAATCAGGGTCGCTTTACACACTGCAAGCGATTGGCGCGATCATTGGCGCGGTGGTGATGGGTCAAGTCGCCGATAAGATCGGGCGGCGCAATGCGCTGATCATCTCAATGATCGGCTATGGCGGCTTTCTGCTTTCAGGCTTGCTGGTGGGCAGTTATACGCTGTTGATTGGTCAGCGGCTTGGCCTTGGCTTTTTCCTTGGGTCAATGTTTCCAATTGCGGTCGGCATTTATTCAGGACTGTTTGATAAAGCCGTGCGCGGGAAAATCGCTGGGGTTGTCTTCGCCGTTTACAACGCGGCGGTTGCTGCACTCAGCTTTTTATCCGCCGCCGCGTTTCGCGCTAATCTCGATTGGTCAGTGCTGCTGTGGGCGGGCGCTGTGCCTGTGGCGCTAGCACTCTTTGCATTTTTCATTGTGCCCGATGATCGCAAGACAGTTCCGTATGGTGGCCCGATTGATGGCCCGACCACGGCAAAATCAGCACTCCCGATTGCTGAGCTGTTCAAACCCGGCGTGGCCAAACAGACGATGTTGCTCGCGCTTATGACTGGTCTCAACTTCCTTGCTTATCAGTGCTTTAATGGCTGGGGCACAACCTTCCTGCGTGAAGATCGCGGCATTCCTGATACGCAAGTCGGCGATGTCTGGGGCTGGCTCCTGATCGGTCAGTTGATCGGCAGCCTGATCTGGGGCTGGATCGGGGATCGCTTTGGACGCAGGGTCGCGGGATCAGGTTTTCTGTTTGCGGCGCTGATCGTGCCGATTTATTTGTTTGTGCCAATGTCTGTCACCTCGCTTGAGGTAACAGGATTTGTCTACGGCATGATGCTGTCCTCAAGCGTTGTCTGGGGGCCGTGGCTGTCAGAGCTTTACCCGCCGCATCTCCGCTCAACCGCTGCCTCGATCTTCAACTGGGGCCGCGTGGTGAGTATGCTTGCACCAATTGTGACGGGCCAATTGGCCGCGATTTATCCACTGCCCAATATCATGGCGGCGGCATCAGTCGCATTTGTGGCGGCGGCCATTATCTGGTTCCGTATGCCCGAAACAATCGGCGTGCGAGCCAAAGAAAGCGCGTAATCACTGCATCCGCCAACAAGGATTATCCCGCCGCAACAAAATCATTGATCAGGGTGACCAATACTTCGGGTTTATCCTCTTGCAGAAAATGCCCTGCGTCAGTGATGATCGTATGCGGCTGACCCGCTGCACCGGGGATACGGGCGATAAACTGTTTCTCGCCGCCGCTGGTCACGGGATCTTTATCGCTGAAACACGTCAAAACCGGACGCGCGAACGTCTCCAAAACCGCCCATGCCGCCAGATTTTCAGCGATTGAGGCATGTTCGGGGGTCACCGGCACCAGCGTCGGGAATTGTCGCGCGCCCGCCTTGTAACGTTCATCAGGGAACGGCGCATCATAGGCGGCGACCTCTTGTGGTGAAAGATCACGGACGCTGCCGCCATTCACAATGAAGCCCGTTGGGAATGTTTCCACTTTCTGGCTAAACGCACGCCAATTCTCAAAGCCTTCCGACCAACCCGTGCCGACGGGAAGCCCCGTGTTGGCGATCACCAGCCGGGCAAACCGATCCGGGAACGCTGCCACAAGCCGCAGCCCGATCAATCCACCCCAATCCTGACAGAACAGCGTGATATCAGTCAGATCGACGAGCTTGAGCCATTCGCTCATCCACGCGACGTGGCGCTCATATGTGTAATCCTCGCGTTCGGTTGGCTTGTCCGATTTGCCAAAGCCGATCAGGTCGGGCGCAACAACGCGGTGGCCCTTTTCGGCCAACGCGGGCACGAATTTGCGGTAGAGATATGACCATGTCGGCTCGCCGTGCATCAGCAGGATCGGCGCGGCATCGCGCGGCCCTTCATCAACATAATGGATGCGAAGCGCGCTGCCGTCCGCATCGCTCACGCTCTGGTAATACGGGGCAAATGGATAATCAGCGATATCGGCAAAAGCCTCGTCGGGGGTTCTGAGCAACTGCATGGGGATTCGCTTTCATCATCGACACTGAGCGTGAAGTGCGACGATATATGCGCCCCGTCAACTTTGGCCGCTTTACAAGCGAAATAGCTCTGCATTTGCCATTTAAGTGTAGGTCGCTTTGCGCTTTCCTACAGCCCCATCAATAGGCTATGTTCCGTTAATGTTCAAACTAGCCCGAGTCTTTTTACCCTTTGCCGCGTCTGCCGCTAAGGCGGGCTTTGGATCGATTTTGAGAGGGACAAAAATATACCGATTCAGTGTCAACTTCCTGAGATTTTCGCGATTTTTGAGAATGAAGAGTAGCGGGTTGCGGACTTGGCTATTGATCGATTTTATCGATCAGAAGGGTGCGAAAAATGGGCGTATGAATGGTGTAAACTTGGGCTTCTGTAAGTGATAAAACGATCAATGGGGTTGTTGATCAAGCATATAAGCGTGCGCATTGCCTGCGCGCTTTTGTGCGAGACAGGCGCGGATTCGATCCGTATCGAATGGGGAGCATGTTGAGGGGGATATCATGGGTGTGATGAAAAAATTTGGATTGGCGGCGGGGGCGCTGCTGCTCATTGCTGGCGGCGTGATCGGCTACCGAACGGCAACTTTCGCCCCTGCGCAGAGCGAGGTGGATAAAGCCATTACGCTCGCCGCCGTCCCTGCATTTGACATTCGCGCAGCCGCCGCCAACCTTGGTCAAGCCATTCGTTTTCAGACGATTTCAAATCAGAACAAAGCCGATAATAAGATCGCCGAATGGGATCGCCTCCACCTCTGGCTGCAAGCCACATACCCTGCAATGCACGCCAAAATGAAGCGCGAAATCGTCGAGGGACATGCGCTTGTCTATCACTGGCCAGGATCTGACGCTTCACTTAAACCGATCATCCTAATGGCGCATCAAGATGTTGTGCCTGTCACTCAAGGCACTGAAAAAGACTGGAAATACCCGCCCTTTGCAGGTCAGCTTGCCGAAAATGCCGTGTGGGGGCGCGGTGCGGTTGATGACAAGGGGTCGCTCATCGGTCTGTTCGAGGCATTTGAGGCGCTCGCCAAAAGCGGCTTTACGCCTGAACGGGGCATTTATTTGGTTTCCGGCCATGATGAAGAGGTTGGCGGGACTGGTGCCAAGGCCGCCGCTGATCTGCTCGCCTCGCGCGGGGTGAAGGCTTTGTTCACACTTGATGAGGGCAGTGCCATCGTCCGCGATGCGCCGATTGTGAACGGCCCCGCGATCATGATCGGGGTTGCGGAAAAAGGCTATGCAACGCTGCGCCTCACCGCCAAATCCCCTGGCGGGCATTCGTCAATGCCGCCAAGCGAGACGGGCGTCGTCAATCTTGCCAAAGCGATTGTCGCGATCAACGAAAGCCCCTTCCCGCCTGAACTCAAAGGCCCAGGCGTTGAGATGATCAAGGCGCTCGTCGTGCGCGGTGATACGCTCACCAAGATGGCGGTGGCGAACCAATGGGCTTTTGCGGGCGTCACGCTGCGCAGCGTTGGCAAATCTCCGTCGGGCGCTGCGATGTTTCACACCACGATTGCGCCGACAATGCTTCAGGGCAGCCCCAAGGAAAATGTCCTGCCTCAGACCGCAACTGCGCTGATTAACTACCGAATCGCGCCGTGGAACACATCTGCCGATGTCATGGCACGCGCCAAGGCGGCCGTCGGGACATTGCCCGTAACGCTTGATTGGGTAAGTCCGCCGCGCGAGCCAACGCCCGTCTCTTCGACCAAATCGCAGGGCTGGGCACTCATTGCGGCGGCAGCCTCGGCGCAGGCTCCGGGTGCGCCGGTTGCGCCTTACTTGGTCGTTGCCGGCACAGATAGCCGCAGTTTGTCAGGCGTGTCGGACGATGTGTACCGCTTTATGCCTGCCCATTTCACGATCAAAGAAACGGGCATGATCCACGGCACCAACGAACATATTACCTTAAAGAACCTGTCACGGATGATAAGTTTTTATGCCCAATTAATTGCGACATCTGCGGGATAGACAGTGCCCGCCAACCTCGCTAAGAACAGAAATCTGGTTCGGGGAGTGGCGCAGCCTGGTAGCGCATCTGTTTTGGGAACAGAGGGTCGCAGGTTCGAATCCTGTCTCCCCGACCAGCATTTTTCAGGCAGATTTGATACTGTGAAGCTGTGGTTGGAGCACGCGACAATCATTTGAATTTCTGATCTCTGCGCTCTACACCCCAAATCAAGCAACAGTATTGGGGAAGAGCCGGGGCATGGCGCGGACGATTACGCAGTACCGGATATTTATCGGGTCACCCGGCGGGCTTGCCGATGAACGCAAGCTATTTCGCGATACGGTTGCAAAATTCAACACGAGCCACGCGCGGCAGCATCAGATTGAATTTGAGGCTGTCGGTTGGGAGGATACGCTCCCCGGCTGCGGGCGACCGCAAGAGAAGATCAACGAAGATCTTGAACAATGCGATTATGCCATCTTCGCCTTTCATGATCGGTGGGGATCAACAACGGGTAAGGACGGCCTTGTCGGCACCGAGGAGGAATGGCAAATCGCGCAGCGGCTTCATGCCGAATATAAGATGCATCCAATGGCGCTTTACTTCAAAGCCGTGCCGCCCGCTCAGGAGAAAGACCCCGGCGAGGAATATAAAAAGGTGCTGGCGTTCAAACGGCAGATATTTGATGGCAAAAAGCATTTGTGCGGATCATTCAAGAGGCCACGCGACTTTGCTGAGAAGGTCGAGGCGCATCTTGCGAAATGGCTGGCGGATCATATCAAGACGCCGGGTGAGCGAAGCCTTTCGGAACCACAAAGTCAGGTGGCACAAGCGGGTACTGCCTCGCCAGAGCCAAGTTATGCCTATTGGTGTGACGAGGCTTGGAAAGTGATGGAGGAGCCCGATAAGGACTATTCGGCTGGCCTGATATTTGCCAATCGCGCGGTTGATGCCGCATCAGATGCCGATGAGCTAAGCGAAGC
>JAYUIX010000101.1:0-2240 GCA_043765635.1 Sphingomonadales bacterium | reverse complement strand
GAAGCCGTCAAAATCGATGGCAGTCGAGAGGTCAAGATCCAAGGCTCTGACCTCCTCAAGGTTGAAAAATCGATCACGATCAAATCGGATACGACAATCGATATTGAGGCAACTTCACGCATCACGCTGAAATGCGGTGGATCGACAATCGAAATGACACCGACCAAGATTGATATCAAGACGACAATGCTGTCAATCGATGGCGGCGGTAAGGCCGATATCACCTCGGCCCTGACAACGATCAAGGCCGACGGCGTAATGACGGTCAAGGGCGCGATGGTTCTCATCAATTGATATTCGGGGTTGGGCAATGACAGACTGGACAAATGTCAGATGGACCGAAGCCGCGCAGATCATGCGGCTAACGGGCAAACTCATCGGTGATGACGATCCCGACCCTGTGCTCCCCGAAGTGCATTTCGCTGAGCTGGTGGCGGGCGACATGTTGAGTGATGCCGTCACATTTCTTGCCGTCGCCTTGCCCCGTTTTGAAAGTATCAGCTGGGCTGCCCACCTGCTTGCCGCGCGCCCGGGCAAACCGAAATTGAGCGGAGACCGTGTTGCGCTTGCCGCTGTTCTCGACTGGCTTGATGATCCGACCGATAGCAAAAGGCGCGCAGCGAATGCGGCGGCGGAAAAAGCAGCGCACAACAGTCCTGAACAATTGCTCGCGCTTGCCACGTTTATGTCGGGGGGATCGATTGCGCCCGAAGATATCAACCCGATCCTGCCGCCCCCCGAAATTTGCGGTAAATTAGCGTCGGCGGCGATTCTGGCGCATGCTTTTGATATGCCAGAGCCGCAACTTGTGCTAAGCGAAGCGCTTGAAGCGGGCAGCCTTCTTGCACGCAAGGGTGCCCATTAACGATCATGCCGCTTGGCCTAACCATCACCAATTGCGAAACTTTGCCCAATGGCGCGCCGACGCATATTGATCTTGACCGACGCGGTGCGATCCTTGGCCGCTCACCCACTGTTGACTGGAGCTTGCCCGATCCAGCGAGTGTGATCTCGTCACGCCACGCTGAAATCACTTTCCGCGCAGGCACCTATGTTCTGACGGATACCAGCACTAACGGAACTTTGGTCAACAGCCGCCCGATGACCGGTCCGCATGACTGCGCCACTGGCGATGTGATTACGATTGGCCATTACGAAATTCGTGTCAGTGTTGATGGTGGCTCTGCGCCCGGCGGCTTTGCACCCGGCGGGTTTGCGGCGGCAGCGGAACCGCAGCGCGAATGGGGCGGGTGGGACAGCCATGTTTCGGACGGCCCCGTTGGCGTTGATCCGGCAAGCTGGGACAAGCCAAAGCCCAAAGCGGCCATATCGGGAATGGGATCAATGTCTGCCCATATGTCCCCCGCTGCGGCTATGCCATCGCCGTCGCCTGCGCCCGTGTCATCGGGATGGGGGCCAGCGGCGTCACCGGTGCAAGACGCGCCCGCCGCCGATATGGGCTGGGGGCAGACGCCGCCGCCGCCAGCACCGCCGCCATCGGGGTGGTCAAGCGCGATTGGCGATGCGCCAGCGCCTTCGACAGCGGATGATATCTGGGGCAAACTCGCCGATAGTAATGTTGTCGATTGGGCACGCGGCGGCTTTGGTCAACCGCAAGTGGCGGCCAATCCTGATCCCCTTGGCCTTGCGCCCGCCGTTCCCGATTTTGCGAAAGCTCCACCGCCCAACCACACCGCGCCGACCAACCCACCGGTATTTGGCGGTGGTGTGCCGACACCTGCAATTCAGGCGCCGGCACCCCCGCCGCCAGTGCAGCAAAGCGGGGCATCGCTTGCCCCTTTTTTTGCCAGCCTTGGCATATCGCCTGACATCATCAAATCGGGTGATGGTGAAATGCTCGCGGCGGCCGGCACGTTGCTCCACCATCTCGTTGCCGGGATGGTCGTTATGCTTGAGGCACGCGCGCGGGCGAAATCGCAAATGGGCGCGCAGTCAACCGCACTCGAGTTTGACGGCAACAATCTGATCAAATTCGCGCGCACACCAGAACAGGCACTTGCGCAATTGCTCAACCCGCCCGAACGCGGCTTCATGGGGCGTGACCGGGCGATCGAGGATGCGTTTTTCGATTTGCAATCGCACCAGATGGCCACACTCAAAGCCATGCAGGGCGCATTGCGCGCAACGCTTGACCGGTTTTCGCCCACCGCCATCAAAGCGCGCACTGAAGCAGGCGGATTACTATCACAAATCATGCCCGGCGCGCGCGATGCCGCACT
>JAYUIX010000100.1:0-6284 GCA_043765635.1 Sphingomonadales bacterium | reverse complement strand
ACAAAGACGTAGCCCCGCTACGCCTTTGCTTGCTTTCCTCGCATCTCATCCCGATAACAGACCATCACGAACGTGCATTTAATAGGTCCTGACCCTAGGGGTTGTGGCGTCTGGCCAACCCCAATATAAGAAGTGCGCGCGATCAGGCGGCCGTTTGGGGTCGCCTTTTTTGATTGGCACATTGTAGAGAAAGGCCTTGTCATGACGATTACCCCGCTGATGCCTGTTTACCCCCGGTGCGGTGTACGTCCTGTGCGAGGCGAGGGTGCTTATTTGATCGGTGAGCGCGGCGAGCGATATCTTGATTTCGCCAGCGGGATCGCAGTCAATCTGCTTGGCCACGGCCACCCGCATTTGACCAAGGCGATCCAAGATCAAGCGGCAACGCTGATGCACGTATCAAACCTTTATGGGTCACCACAGGGCGAGGCACTTGCCGCGCGGCTGGTTGACCTTACCTTTGCCGACACGGTATTTTTCACTAATTCGGGTGCTGAGGCGGTCGAGTGCGCCATCAAGACCGCACGGCGCTATCATCATGTAAACGGCAACCCGCAGCGCAAGACGCTGATTTGTTTCCACAATGCCTTCCACGGGCGGACAATGGCGACAATTTCGGCGACTAATCAGGAAAAAATGCGTGACGGGTTTGAGCCATTGCTCGAAGGCTTTGCTTATGCGCCGTTCAACGATCTGGAAGCAGCACGTGCGCTCGTGAATGATCATACGGCTGGTTTCCTTGTTGAGCCTGTTCAAGGCGAGGGTGGCATTCGCCCGGCGACACAAGAATTTCTGCGTGGTTTGCGTCAGATTTGCGATGAGCAGGGGCTGATGCTTGTGCTTGATGAAGTTCAATGCGGCATGGCACGCACTGGAAAACTGTTTGCGCACGAACATTACGGAATCACACCCGATATCATGGCCGTTGCCAAGGGCATTGGCGGCGGTTTTCCGATGGGCGCGTGTCTTGCCACAGAAAATGCAGCCAAAGGCATGGTCGTTGGAACACACGGCAGCACATATGGTGGTAACCCGCTGGCGATGGCGGCGGGCGGCGCGGTGCTTGATGTTGTTGCGAATGATGAGTTTCTTCAACAAGTGTGTGACACGCGTGATCGGCTTCGTGCAGCGATCAACCAGTTATTGCCCAATTATGATCATCTTTTTGAAGGACTGCGCGGCATCGGTCTGATGCTGGGCATCAAGCTCAAGTCGGATAGCCGTGCCTTTGTGGCGCATTTGCGCGATAATCACGGGCTGCTAACGGTTGCCGCGGGGGATAATGTCGTCCGCGTCCTGCCACCGCTCAATATTGATGAGAGCCACATCAATGAGTTTATTGAGAAACTGTCGGCAGGCGCGCGGAGTTACGCGATCCCGCAAGCGGCCTGATGCGGCATTTTCTTAATCTGTCAGACGCAGGGGCTGACGGTATTGCCGCAATGATTGCTGATGCGCTTGACCGTAAAGCGGCGCGCGCCGGATGGCCAAAGGGCAAAGCCGACGCCGATGCGCCGCTTGCCGGGCATACACTCGCGATGATCTTTGAAAAAAGCTCAACGCGAACGCGTGTGTCGTTCGACATGGCAATGCGACAGCTTGGCGGCACGACCATTGTGATGGACTCTGGCGGGATGCAGCTTGGTCGCGGTGAAACCATCGCTGATACCGCGCGCGTCATTTCGGGCTACTGTGACGCGATCATGATCCGCACTGATGATCATGCTAAGATCGAGGAAATGGCGGTCCATGCCTCGGTTCCAGTGATCAACGGTCTGACTGATCTTTCGCACCCGTGCCAGATTATGGCCGATCTGCTGACGCTGATTGAAAATGGCAAGGCGCTGCCGGGGCTTAGCGTGGCGTGGCTAGGTGACGGCAATAATGTGCTGCATTCGATCATTGAAGCGGCAGGGCTAATGCAGTTCAACGTCCGTGTTGGTTGCCCGCAAGGTTATGAGCCTGACGCAAGTTTTGTTGAGGCGGCACGCGCCAAGGGGGTGGGTGTCTCGATCTTTGCGGACGCAGTAGAAGCAGTGGACGGGGCCGACGTCGTTATCACTGATACATGGATCTCGATGGGGCAGGAGCATGTCCATAACAAGCTCGCCGCGATGATGCCGTTTCAGGTGACTGAGCGTTTGATGGCGAGAGCAAAAGCCGACGCAGTGTTTCTACACTGTCTACCCGCGCACCGCGATGAAGAGGTGACGGCGGCGGTGATTGATGGGCCGCAGTCGCGTATCTGGCAGCAGGCCGAGAACCGCCTTCATGCGCAGAAATCAGTGCTGCTCTGGGCTTTCGGGTTGCTTGGATGAGCGCAGACTTGGACCGCGCCCTCAGTTTTATCATTCCCGAACGCAATGCGCGCGGGCGATTGGTGCGGCTTGGGCCTGTGCTTGAGGAAATACTTTCAGCGCACGGCTATCCGCCTGCGATTGAGGCGCTGCTGGCCGAAGGGCTAGTGCTAACGGCGCTGCTCGGCGCAATGCTCAAGGATGCTGGCGGGCAACTCACCATGCAAGTGCAGACCGAGGGCGGCGCGGTGAGCCTGCTCGTGTGCGATTATCGCGGCGGGCAGTTGCGTGGCTATATTCAGCATGATGCTGACAAACTTGCAGTGCTTCCCGTTGCACCAAGTCTTTTTGCCCTGTTTGGTAAAGCCTATCTCGCGATTACATTTGATCAGGCAGTTTCGGGCGAGCGATATCAGGGGATCGTGCCACTTGACGGGAACAGCCTGTCAGAAGCGGTGGAAAGCTATTTCAGCCAGTCCGAACAAATTCCGAGCCTTGTCCGCGTTGGCATCTCAGGCCGGGTAGCGGGCGGCCTTTTGCTGCAACATCTCGCCGAGGGCGAGGATGGCCGTGAGCGCATTCACACCCGGCTTGATCATCCTGAATGGGAGCATGTTAAGGCACGCGGGATCAGTGTTGCCGCGCTTGAACTCACAGATGCTGCACTATCACTTGATGATTTAGTTTGGCGGTTGTTTCATGACGAAGCCGAAGTGCGCGTACTCGGCGATGCGATGCTTAGTAAAGGCTGTCGCTGTGACCTTGCCCATATTTCAGGCGTTATTGGTCGTTTTCCTGACGAAGAGCGCCAAAGCATGGCCGACAGTGACGGCGTGATCGCTGTCAATTGCGAGTTTTGCGCGAAAATCTTTCCCATCCCTGTCTATTAACCTTGGTTATGCCTTAATTCGATCAATTTATGATCGTATTCATTGCACAGTTCGTCGCTGAATATGATATTATGATTCGGTTGATGAGCAGGAGTAAAATCGATGCGTTTGGCTATTTTGATCCCTGCTGCTATGTTTGCAAGCGTTGCTTTCCCAGGCTTTAGCCAGCCTGCTCAAGCACCGACGATTGAAGCGCTCCAAGTCATTCAGTCTGGTCAATGGGCGCTGCGTTCGCGCAGTGATCCCGCGCAAAGCCGCGCGCTTTGCCTTGGTGATCCCGCACTCCTCCTCCAGTTACGCCACGGCGCTGCGGCTTGCACTCGCTTTGTTGTGGCAAATGATCCACGCGGTGCGACCGTGCAATATCGCTGCCCTGGCAGTGGCAATGGCCGGACGACAATCCGCGTTGAAACCCCGCGTCTGATCCAAATCGAATCGCAGGGTATCATGAATAATGAGCCCTTCGTCATTGAATTCGAAGGCCGCCGCGTTGGCGAATGCGCGGTGCGCGAGGGCGGCAGTGTCAGCCGTCGTTGACGCAATATTAACCAATCTGTTTTAACGTAAACGTGTTGCAGGTTTGTTTGATTTTCCTGTACCGATCCTCCTCTAGCCGAAAGGCATACTGACCGCCCCGCAACGGGCGGTCATTTTTTTATGGGCTTGTATCGCGCTGCGAGGCGGAATAGCGGACAGCGGCGATGATGATAACTCCTACTCCCGGTGGCGCTGTGGCGCTTGTCCTTCTCTCGGGCGGGCTTGACTCAATGGTTGTGGCCGGCCTTGCCCGTGAGGCAGGCTATCGGCTGTTTGCGCTCACCATTAATTATAACCAGCGCCACCGGATTGAGCTTGAGGCGGCTGCACGTGTGGCGAACGCGCTTGGGGCTGAGCGCCATGTTGTCTTGCCTGTTGACCTTTCAGCCTTTGGCGGCTCCGCGCTGACTGACAGTGCGATAGCGGTGCCCAAGGACGGCGTAGATGGCAGCATCCCGCCGACCTATGTGCCCGCGCGCAATATGATTTTTCTTTCGCTCGCGCTTGGCTGGGCCGAGGCAAGCGGCGCGCGCGATTTGTTCATCGGGGTTAATGCGCTTGATTATTCGGGCTATCCCGATTGTCGCCCTGAATTTATTGCAGCGTTTGAAGCGGCTGCGACAGCGGCAACCAAGGCTGGTGCTGAAGGGCAGCCATTCCGCATTCACACCCCGCTGATAGCGATGAGCAAGGCCGATATCGCGGCGGAGGCAGCGCGGCTTGGCCTTGATGTCGCAATCAGTTGGTCATGCTATGATCCGACGCCCGAAGGCCGACCCTGCGGTCTGTGTGACAGTTGCCGCCTGCGCGCGAAGGGTTTTGCCGAGGCGGGGCTGATCGATAGCGCACTCGTATGAGCTACGCGGTCAAAGAGATATTTCTGACCTTGCAGGGTGAGGGCGTTCATACGGGACGCCGCGCAGTGTTCCTGCGCTTTGCCGGGTGCAACCTGTGGAGCGGACGTGAGCAGGATCGCAGCAGCGCGATCTGCCGCTTTTGCGATACTGATTTTGTCGGCACTGACGGCGAAGGCGGCGGGAAATTTGCCACGGCTGTGGCGCTCGCTGATGCCGCCGCGCGCACATGGGGCGAAGTTGCAGGCGGTACCCGCTATATCGTGATCACCGGTGGTGAGCCTTTGCTCCAGCTTGATGTTGAGCTGATTGATGCGCTCCACGCACACGGCTTTGAAATCGGCGTTGAAACCAACGGCACGATCGCTGCGCCCCTTGGCATCGACTGGCTGTGCGTCAGCCCTAAGGCAGGCAGCGAGACAATCCAGCGCAGCGGCGATGAGTTGAAACTCGTCTGGCCACAACCGGGGAGCGACGCTGCCGCCATGTCAGGCTGGGCCTTTGATCATTTCCTGATCCAGCCGATGGATGGGCCAGAGCTTGCTGCGAACCGCACAGCGTCAATCGCCTTCATCCTTGCCAATCCCAAGTGGAGGCTTTCGACCCAGACACATAAGGTGCTTGGGATTGCATAAGGCTTAAAACGGCAACCAGCGCGATTTCTCGCTAAACTTCATATAGCCGATATTGGCGCCAAGCCGCACGCCAACGCCGAGCCGCACCGGGATCAACGCAATATCGCCGCGCCGCAAATAGGTCGCCGAAAGCCCGCCAACAAAATAAGCGCGCCCCTCAACTTGAGCAAAGCGCTTATAAAGGTCTTGACTGTCATAAAGGTTGTAAACCAGCACAAACACCTTGGCCGCATCGCCGCCCACATCAAAGCCAAGCGATGGCCCCGTCCAATAAACCGCGCGATCCCCTTCAACCTTGTGCGTCAGCGTGCCCGAGCCATAGCGGAACCCGACAACAAACGCGCCCGATGCCTCGCGCCCGGCGATATAGCCGTTAGGTTCGCCCTGATCCTTCAAGATTTTTTCGAGCAGTGCAGCCAAATCCTTGGCCCCCTTGCCAAACACACCCTCTGCCGCACCGATCAAATCATCCTTACGGAATGTCGCGCCCTGCGCAGTGGCCGTCGCTGCGGGATTGGCCGAATCCGCCACGGTATCACTCGGCGTTGCTGCAACGGCGGATTCGGACTTCACCAGATCCTGATCAAAATCCTCGCTCTTAGGCTGAGCAGGCGCGGGTGGCACCTGCCTCGCGGCGGTTTGCTGCGCCACTGTCTGCTGGGCGGCACCGAGCGCACTGTTCGGGTCAACCGACTTGACTTGAGCGACCGCAACTGGCGCGCTCAAAAGTGTGAGAAGCGTAACGAAAATCGCGGTCAACGCCTTGGTGCGTGCAACAATGGTGAATGACATGGCGGCTTTCCCTAAACAGAACATAATTCTTCAAGCTTAGAGTCACTCTATGCACCCACCGCAATCAACCCCGCGATGAACCGAGTCGATTCTGCGCCAAGCGGCAGTTTGCGTGCTCTAAGCGAGACGGGGTGGCGAAATCCACGCGCCGCGAAATCAGCTTATTGATCCCGCCGATTTGTCTCGCTATAGCGCGCAGGCTGCTTTTACGTGGAGACGTGGGTGAGTGGCTGAAACCAACAGTTTGCTAAACTGTCGTAGGGGGTAACCCTTACCGCG